>NZ_SOGH01000024.1:0-136096 GCF_004402305.1 Cryobacterium sp. TMB3-10
GCTCCGTCCCGAATCGCTGTCCAGAACACCCGACGCACAGCACGGGAAACAGGAATACGCATCATCACTCCAAGAAGTCAGAGTGTTGCGCTGACCCCTTGAGCCCAAGCCCGATTCGGTCCTAATAAACGCACTATTTCCTAATAAAACGGTGCGATTGCCTCCGGGGCACACCCACCACGCCGGCTACACGCTGGTGACGTCCTCCACCTCACCGACGAGCTCCTCGATGATGTCCTCGAGGAACAGCACCCCGGTGGCGACCCCGCTCGTGTCGAACGAACACGCCACGTGCGAGCCGGTGCGGCGCATGGCCGCGAGGGCGTCCTCGAGGTCGCTGTCTCGCAGCACTGTCGCCAGCTTGCGCACCCGCTTGACGGGCACCGGCTGCGCGAAGGCGTCCGGTCCGGTGAGGTCCATCACGTCCTTGAGGTGCAGGTAGCCGGCGGGCAACCCGGCCCCGTCGGTGAGGATGTAGCGGGAGAAACCGTGCTCGGCCACCGCCCGTTGCAGGTCCGCCGGCGATGCATGCTCGGGCAGGAATACGATGCCGGACAGTGGCACCTCCACGTCCAGGACCCGCTTGGTGGTGAACTCGAACGCCGCCGAGAGCGTGCCGGAGGCATCCATCAGCATGCCCTCACGGGTGGACTGCCGCACGATGCCGGCGACCTCGTCGAGCGTGAACGCGCTGGTGGCTTCGTCCTTGGGGGTCACCCTGAACAGCCGCAGCACCCCGTTCGCCAGCCAGTTCAGGCTGAAGATCACCGGTTTGAACACCGTGGCCACGAACACCAGCGGCGGCGCCAGGATCAGCGCGGCACGGTCGGGCACCGAGAACGAGATGTTCTTGGGCACCATCTCGCCCAGCACCACGTGCAGGAAGGTGACCAGGCCCAGCGCCACCGCGAACGCGATCACACCGATGGCCTCTGCGGAGAGCGACGTGAGGCCCAGCGGGATCTCGAGCAGGTGGTGGATCGCCGGTTCGGACACGTTGAGGATCACCAGCGAGCACACCGTGATGCCCAGCTGTGAGGTCGCCAGCATGAGCGTGGCGTGTTCCATGGCCCACAGGGTGGTCTTGGCGGCCTTGCTGCCCTGCGCGGCCAACGGCTCGATCTGCGAGCGTCGGGCCGAGATCACGGCGAACTCGGCGCCGACGAAGAAGGCGTTGACGGCCAGCAGCACAACGAGCCAGAGCAGCCCGGGAAGGTACTCACTCATGGGTCGGCCTCCCTTCACTAGCAGCGGTCACCGGGTCGAGGTCGGCCGTGGTTGCGGTGGGGGTGAGACGGATGCGCGAGACGCGGGCGCCGTCCATCCGCTCGACCCGCAGGGTGCCCACGTCGATGGGCACGGTGTCGCCCAGCTCGGGCATCCGGTCGAGCCGGTCGGTCACGAATCCGGCGATGGTGTCGTAGTCGCCGTCCTCGGGAACGGTGACGCCGATCCGCTCGAGCAGTTCGTCGGGGCGGAGGCCCGCGTCGAAGACGATGGAGCGGCCGGTGCGCACGATGCCGGGCTTGGCCCTGTCGTGCTCATCCTCGAGTTCGCCGACGAGTTCCTCCACGAGGTCCTCGAGAGTGACGATGCCGGCGGTGCCGCCGTACTCGTCGGACACCACGGCGATCTGCAGGCCCTGCTGGCGCAGGGTGCAGAGCAGCCGGTCGACGCCCATCGACTCCGGTACCCGCAGGGCGGGCAGCATGAGCTCGTCGGCCCGCACCAGGGTGCGGCGACCCAGGGCCACCGCGAAGGCCTGCTTGACGTGCAGCACGCCCAGGATGTCGTCGGTGTCCCGGCCGATCACCGGAAACCTGGAGAAGCCGGTGGCGCTGGCCAGGGTCACGACGTTCTCGGCGGTGTCGCCGGCCTGCACCGACGACATCTGCACCCGCGGGGTCATCACGTCGGCGGCCGAGAGCTCGGCGAACCGTAGCGTGCGGCCCAGCATTTCGGCGTGGTCGGCGTCCAGCAGCCCCTCCAGGGCCGACCGGCGCACCAGGAAGCCGAGCTCCTCGGCGCTGCGCGCGCCGGAGAGTTCCTCCTTGGGCTCGATGCCGACCAGGCGGATGAGGGCGTTGGCGGTGTTGTTGAACAGCAGGATCACGGGCTTGAACACCGCCGTGAACGCGGCCTGCATCGGCACGACGAACTTGGCCGTGGCCAGGGGAACGGCCAGGGCGAAGTTCTTGGGCACGAGCTCGCCGATCACCATGGAGAACAGGGTGGCCAGCGAGATGCCGATCACGGTGCCGAGCACGGGCACGACGCCCTCCGGCACCCCGAGGTCCGTCATCGGGCCGCGTAACAGCGAGCTGATGGCCGGCTCGAAGGTGTATCCGGTGAGCAGGGTCGTCAACGTGATGCCCAGCTGTGCACTGGAGAGGTGCGTCGAGGTGATCCGCAAGGCCTTGATGGTGGGGCCGAGACGTCTCTCGCCGCGGGCCGCTCGGGCCTCGAGCTCATTGCGGTCGAGTGTGACGAGGGCGAACTCGGCTGCGACGAACACGCCGGTGCCGAACGTCAGGATGAGCCCGAGGCCCAGCATGATCCATTCGTTCACGAGGTGGCTCCCTGTGCCCGGAAGTTCTGTGTCCGAAAAGCTTCGGGGCGGGCAGGGAGCAAGGGTTTGTGCGTGGGAGGGTCATCCATAGTCACTCGAGCCTAGGGCCGCTCCCTGTACAAACGCACAGGATCACCCGCCGCCGGGTCTGGCGGATAAAACCTTGCACCGTTAGGTTTGTTCCAGCAGAAGAATCAGGCACTTACTTCCAAAGGAGCACGTATGTCCAGCACGCCCTCGGTCCAGCTCTACACCGTGAGGGATGCCATCTCCGCCGACCTCCAGGGGGCCATCGCCCGCGTCGCCGACATCGGCTTCACCAAGGTGGAGCCGTACGCGTTCGTCGACCGCGCGGATGAGTTCGAGAAGGCGTTCGCGGCATCCGGCATCTCGGCGCCGTCCGGACACGCACCCGTCATCGATTCCGACGACCCGGCCCGCACCTTCGACGCCGCCGCACAGCTCGGCATCGGCACGGTCATCGACCCGTTCATTCCGAGCGATCGGTGGCAGACCGCTGACGACGCCGCCAGGATCGCCGACCGCGTGAACGAGCTCCAGGTGCAGGCGGCCGCTGTCGGCCTGGGCTTCGGCTACCACAACCACCAGTGGGAGTTCGCGAACAAGGTCGACGGCCGCAGCATCTACGAGCTGTTCCTCGACGGCCTCTCCCCCGACGTGGTCCTCGAACTCGACACCTACTGGTCGACCGTCGGAGGCGCGGACACCCCGGAGCTGCTACGCCGCCTGGGCGACCGAGTGCAGTTCCTGCACATCAAGGACGGCCCGGTCCAGGGCGACATCGTCACGACGCTGCCCGGCAGCGACAGCGCCCTGAACGTGTCCGATGCGCTCGTCACCGCCTTCAGCAGCCAGCTGCCGGCCGGCAGCGGCGACGTCGGAGTCGCCGCCATCCTCGAGGCCGCGCCGCACGCCCTGCGCGTGGTGGAGTTCGACGGCTACGCGGGCGATGTCTTCGAGGGCATCGCGGCGTCGTTCGCCTGGCTCGCGGAGAACGACAAGTGAGCCGCACCGGACGCGTCGGCGTCGGTGTCATCGGCGCCGGCGTCATCAGCGGCACCTACCTGGAGAACATGACGGCGTTCGCCGACCTCGACGTGCTGTTCGTCGCCGACCTCGACCTCGATCGCGCCCAGGCGCAGGCCGAGGCCTACGGGGTGCCCGGCCACGGTTCCGTCGAGGAGCTGCTGGCCAGGGATGACATCGAGATCGTCGTGAACCTCACCATCCCCGCCGTGCACACCGCGGTGGGCGAGCGGATCATCGCTGCCGGCAAGCACGTCTGGAGCGAGAAGCCTCTCGCCCTTGACCACGACTCCGGCGCGGCACTGCTCGCCGCGGCGGACGCCGCGGGACTCCGCGTCGCCTGCGCACCGGACACCGTGCTGGGTGCGGGCATCCAGACCGCCATGCGGGCCATCAACCGCGGCGACATCGGCGAGCCGCTGACGGCAACCACGATGTTCCACGTTCCCGGCCCCGACGCCTGGCACCCGAACCCCGAGTTCCTGTTCGCGTACGGCGCCGGGCCGCTCTTCGACATGGGTCCGTACTACGTCACGACGCTGGTGCACGCGTTCGGCGCCGCCAGCCGGGTCGGCGCGGTGTCGTCCACCTCCAGCGCGGTCCGCACCATCGGCAGCGGGCCCCGCGCGGGCACCGAGTTCCCGGTTGAAGTGCCGACCCATCACGCGGCGGTCATCTCGTTCGCGGGCGGCCAGTCCGCGCAGTCCACCTTCAGCTTCCAGAACGCCCTGCCGCGGATGGGCTTCGTGGAGATCAGCGGCACCGAGGGCACCCTGGTGCTGCCGGACCCGAATACCTTCGAGGGCGAGTCCACCCTGTGGCGGTTCGGCCACGAGGAGCCGACCACGATCGCCGCGGTCGGGTCCACCTATGGTCGCGGGTCCGGCGTGCTCGACCTGGCGCGGTCGATCCGGGCCGGCGTTCCCGAGCGGGCCAGCGGCGCGGTCGCGGCGCACGTGCTCGATGTGCTCCTGGCTGTGTCCGAGGCCGCAGAGACCGGCACCACGGTCGATGTGGCGTCAAGCGTCACCCAGCCCACGCCGCTCGCCGAAGACTGGGATCCCGCGGCGGCCACCCTGTAGCGCGCTCCGCACCGCGAACTGTGACCTAAGCCCCAGAAACGCGGGTTTTTCGGGTTCAGCTCACAGTTCGCGTGCGGGCCAGGGCTATCACGGCCTCGACGTGTGCACCCATGTCGCGGCTGTCGTCGAACATCCACTGCACCTGCATACCGTCGCTGACCGCCATCAGGATCGACGCCAACATCTCAGGGTCGACCGAGTCGTCGAGCCGCCCGGATGCCTGCATGCGGCGCAGCCCGGCCGTGATCGTGCTGCGCGAGTGCGCGTAGCGTTCCCGAAAGTACTCGTGCGCCGGATGCTCAGGGTCGGTCGCCGCCGCGGCGGACAGGTTGGCGAACATCTGCACGAGCCCGGGCACCTCGGCGTTGTGCCGGATCAGGGCCGCGAAGGTGGCCGCCGGGTCCGGGTCCTGGGGATCCTTCGACGCGTCGATCTCGTCCCGGGTGCGGAGGATGGCCACCCAGAGGTCGTCCTTGGACTCGAAGTAGTGCAACAGGCCGGCCTGCGTGAGCCCCACCGCGGCGGCGATGTCCCGCACCGAGGTCTGGTGGAAGCCCTGCCGAGCCACGAGCGCCAGGGCGGTCTCGAGGATCTCGGCACGCTTCGCGACGCCTTTCGGGTATCTGCCCAGGGTCGCCATTTCCCAAGGCTACCGACCTTCCGCGAACCGTGAGCAAAGCACCCAAAACCCGAAGTTTGTGGGGCTTATCTCACAGTTCGCGAGACATTGCTTTCCGCATCGCGGAAAGGGCACCCACATAGTGGAAACACTGTGGAATTCTGATCCCGCGCCGGTCACCGGTCGCACGCTCATGCACACTGGATTCAGACAAAAGACAGAGAGGTCTCCATGTCATCGTCAACCCCCGTCCCGGCCGCACCGCCTCGCACCGCAGACTCGAGCATCTCCGAGGCGGACCTGCGCCGGGCCGGCTGGGCCAGCTCGCTGGGCAGCGCACTGGAGTACTACGACTTCGCGCTCTACAGCCTGGCGTCGGCGCTCATCTTCAGCGAACTGTTCTTCACCGACAGCGACCCCACCACCGGGCGCATCCTGGCCTTCGCCACCTACTTCATCGGTTTCGCGGTGCGGCCCCTCGGCGGCCTGTTCTTCGGGTCGCTCGGCGACCGCATCGGCCGCAAGTCGGTACTGCTGCTCACCGTGCTCCTGATGGGCGGCGCCAGCACCGCGATGGGCTTGCTGCCCACCTACGACCAGGTCGGCATCCTGGCACCGATCCTGCTCATCGTCCTCCGCATCCTGCAGGGCTTCGGCGCCGGCGCCGAACAGGCGGGCGCCGCCACCCTGATGACCGAGTACACGCCCCGCCACCGCCGCGGGTTCTTCGCGTCACTGCCATTCATGGGCATCCAGATCGGCACCGTCATCGCGGCCCTGGTCTTCTTCCTGCTGCTCATCCCGAGCCAGCAGGTCGTCCTGGATGGCCTGTGGCGCATCCCGTTCCTGGCCAGCGCCGTGCTGATCGGCGTCGCCGTGTACATCAGGCTCAAGCTCAAGGAATCGCCCTCGTTCGTGAAGCTCGAGGCCCACGAACAGGTGCAGGCGAAGCCGTTGCGCAACCTCCTGCGCACCTCGCGCAAGACCGTGCTGATCGGCATGGGCCTGCGCATGGCCGAAAACGGCGGTTCGTCGATCTACCAGGTGCTGGCCATCAGCTACGTCGTCACCGTCGCGCTGGGCTCGTCGGTCACCGCCGGCCCGATCGGCGCCATCTCGCTGGTCTTCGCCGCCGCCGTCGGTGCGATCACGGTGCCCGTCGCCGGGCTGCTCAGCGACAGGTTCGGTCGCGTGCGGGTCTACCGCGGGTTCGCCATCTTCCAGTTCGTGATCGCCGTGCCGGTCTGGTGGATCCTCAGCACCGGCAACGTCGTGGCGACCGTCGCGGCCATCTCGGTGGCCCTCGGCATCGGCACCTGGGGCATGTTCGGCGCCCAGGGCGCCCTGATGCCCGAACTGTTCGGCTCCCGGCACCGCTACACCGGCGTGTCGGTGGCCCGCGAATTCTCCGCGGTCATCGCCGGCGGCCTGGTGCCCCTGGTCGGTGCGCTGCTGCTGGCCTGGTTCAGCGACAGCTGGGTGCCGCTGGCGCTCTACCTGCTCCTGCTGACCGGTGTCACGATCGCCGTCACCTTCATCACGCCGGAGACCAGGGGCCGCGACCTCGACCTCGAGACGGATGCCGTCGACGACGCCTCCCTGCCGGCTGCGGCACCCGCATCCGCGCCGGTCGCCGTCGCGGTGGGTACCCCTCGTGCCTGACCTGGCTGCGGCCGACGCGCCGACCTCAGCGTCGGGGCAGCAGCACGGCCAGCTCGGCTGCGGCATCGCGCAACGGACCGAGGAACTGCAGGGCCTGCTCCACCGTGGTGCGGTAGGCCGGCGACGGAACGGAGAGGGCGGCCACCGCGATGCCCATCGCATCGAGCACGGGAACGCCGACGGTGACGATGCCCTCCTCGTGCTCCTCGTTCGAGACCGCGAAGCCCTGCGAGCGCACCCGGGCGATCTCGGCCGCGAACGCCGCCCGGTCGGTGATCGTGCGGCTGGTGAACCGCTCCAGCGGCAGCGCCGTCACCAGGTGGTCACGAGTCTCCCAGTCGGCGAAGGCTACGAGCACCTTGCCCATCGACGTGCAGTGCAGCGGGCCGAGCTTGCCGGTCTCGCCGCGAACGCCCACGTGGTGGCGCGCCTCGATGTGGTGGATGTAGAGCTGGTGCTCGCCGTCGAGGACCGACATCAGGCTGGCCTCGCCGGTGGCGCGCGACAGCGTGCGCAGCACGGGCAGGGCAACGCCCTGGAAGCCGTGGGCGCTGGACACTGCAGCGCCGAGCTGGAACAGGCGCAACCCCAGGCTGTAGAGCTTGGTCTCCGGATTGAAGCTCACGAAGTCGTCGCGCACCAGCGAGCCGAGCAGCCGGTGCGTCGTGGTCACCGGGTACCCGGTCCAGCGGGCCAGGTCCGAGAGGGTGGCCCCGTCGGGATGCGGGCCGAGCACGGTCAGCAGGCTCAGCGCCTTGCCCACCATGTCCTTGCCCACCGTTTCGGTGTCCCCGGTTCTCACGCGTCGATCGTACCGGCATCCGCTACGGCGGGCGCACCGTGCTGATCGCACGGGTGGCCACCGGCGCCGGGCCCCGGCACGGCATCGTGCACGGCGACAGGGTGGAGCTGGTGCACGGCCTGACCGACCTGCGCCGCACCGGAGAGCAGGTGCCCTTCGCGCCGCACACCCTGCTCGCCCCGGTGCTGCCCGGCACCATCTACGGCATGGCCCACAACAGCGGGCCCGGCGACCGGGAGTTGGCACCGCAGGCGTTCCTCAAGCCGCGGCACGGCGCCATCGGCCCCGGCGACCCCATCCCCGTACCGCACGGCATAGGTCCTGTCGTCGCCGAGGCCGAGCTGGCCCTCGTGATCGGCAGCCCGGCCCGGCACCGCAGCCTGGCCGACGCGCTCGAGGTGGTGCTCGGCTATACCGCCGTGAACGATGTCACCGCTCGCGCGCTGCAGGCCCAGGATTCGCTGTGGCTGGCCGGCAAGGGCTTCGACGGGTTCACCCCGCTCGGCCCGGTGATCGACACCGAGTTGCCCATCGAGGCCGGCATCCGCCTGGCCGTAGACGGCACGACGGTCTCGCAGTCGGCGACCACCGCACTGGCACGCGGTTTCGCCGAGATCATCGTCTACCTCAGCAGCATCACCACCCTGCAGCCGGGTGACGTCATCCTCACCGGCGCCCCGGGAGCCGACGCCGAGCTGCTGCCCGGCGGCCGGGTGGCCGTCACCGTGGGCGGGCTCACCCTGGTGAACCCCGTCGTCGGCGCCGCCGCACCCGTCGGCCTGCTCGAGCACTACCGGAAGGCCATCGCATGACCCCCGACACGCACCAGAGCGCCACTCTCGACGTCGTCACCCTCGGCGAGATCATGGCGATGTTCGTGGCCGACGAGGCCGGCATCCTGGCCGGCGTCGATCACTTCACCCGCCGGCTGGCCGGGGCGGAGTTCAACGTGGCGGTAGGCCTGACCAGGCTCGGCCACCGGGTGGGCTATCTCACCCGGCTGGGCGCCGACCCGTTCGGCGAGTTCGCACTCGCCCGGCTGGCAGAACTCGGCATCGACGCCGCGGAGGTCTGCATGGACCCTGGCGCTCCCACCGGATTCCAGCTGAAGAACCGGGCCGGCCCCGGCGACGACCCCACCGTCGTGTACTTCAGGGCGCATTCCGCCGCCCGCCGGCTGGCCCCCACCGCGGCGACGGATGCCTATCTGCGCCGCGCCAGGCACCTGCATCTCACCGGCATCCCGCTCGCCCTCGGCGAGGGCCCGCGCGCCCTCGCCGGCCAGGCGATGGCCGCCGCCCGGCGCTCCGGCGCCACGGTAAGCGTCGATCCCAATCTGCGTCCCGCGCTCTGGCCCGACACCGCGACCATGGTGCAGACGGTCAACGAGCTCGCCGTGCAGGCCGACTGGGTGCTGCCCGGTCTGCCCGAGGGGCGCATCCTCACCGGGCACGGCACGCCGGAGGGCGTCGCCGGCTGGTACCTCGACCGCGGCGTGAAGGTCGTCGCCGTCAAGACCGGCGCGGCGGGCGCCGAACTCTTCACCCGCGACGGCCTGCACGTCGTCTGCCCACCGTTCAGGGTGTCCCCGGTCGACACCGTCGGAGCCGGCGACGGCTTCGCGGCCGGGTTCATCAGCGCCGCCCTCGACGGCCGCCCCGTGCACGAGTGGCTCAGCCGAGCCGCCGCGGTGGGCGCCATCGCCACCACCAGCCACGGCGACCAGGAAGGCCTGCCAGACCGCGCCGGCCTCGAGGCCTTCCTCGAAGCCGCCACACACCAGACTCAGAGGCACGCCTCCACCCCCGCAGAAAGAGCCTTCGCATGACCACCAGCGCCACCCGCCCGTCCACACTCCGCCCGTCAACACTTCGCGTCGTCGTGGCCTCCCCGCTCTCGGAAGAGCTCTGCCGTCTCATCGAGCGGGCCGAACCGCGCCTCGACCTCGTCCGGGACCAAAGCCTGCTCCCGCCCATGCGGCACCCCGCCGACTACCGCGGCGACCCGGCCTTCCGCCGCACACCCGCCCAGCAGACGGCGTTCGAGGCTCTGGTCGACTCCGCCGACGTGCTCTACGGCATCCCCGATGTGGACCCTGACGCGCTCCGGCGCACGGCGCAGGCCAACCCGAAGCTGCGCTGGGTGCAGCTCATGGCCGCCGGCGGCGGCGCCCAGGTGAAGTCGGCCGGTCTCGGCGACGACGACCTGGCGCGGGTGGCATTCACCACCTCGGCTGGGGTGCACGGTGGCCCGCTGGCGGAGTTCGCCCTGTTCGGCATCCTGGCCGGCGCCAAGCGGTTGCCCCAACTGCAGCAGCAGCAGCGCGAGCACGACTGGCCGGCCCGCCGGCCGCTCGGCCAGGTGCGCGACCAGACCGTGCTCCTCGTGGGCCTGGGCGGCATCGGCCGGGAAATCGCCAGGCTCACCCACGCCCTCGGCATGCACGTGATCGGCGCCCGCCGTGCGGGCAGCACCAGCACCGTCGACCACGTCGACGAGTACGTGTCGATCGACGACCTCGCCGAGCATGCCGCCCGCGCGGACGCCATCGTCGTCTCGCTGCCCGGCACCGACGCCACCGCGGGCATCGTGGGCGCGGCGGTCTTCGCCGCCGCCCGGCCCGGCGTCACTGTCGTGAACGTGGGCCGCGGCACCGTCATCGACGAGGATGCCCTCACTCTCGCCCTGCAGAACGGCCAGGTCGGTTTCGCCGCGCTCGACGTGTTCGCCACCGAGCCCCTCGCCGCCGACAGCGCGCTGTGGGACCTGCCGAACGTCCTCGTCAGCCCGCACACCGCCGCGCTCGACCCCGGCGAGGAACGCCGCATCGCCGAGCTGTTCGCCGAGAACGCCACCGCTCTGCTCGACGGCAGGCCCCTGCGCAACGAGGTCGACACCGTCGAGTTCTACTAGCCCTTCCGCGAACCGTGACTTAAGCCCCGAAAATCCGCGATTTTTGGGGCTTAGCTCACGGTTCGCGGGACGTCAGGGTGTCCATGGTGCGCTGGATGGCGACGGCCGCGGCGCCCTGCGCCCAGGAGATGAATCCGCTGGCTTCCAGGAGCACGTCGACCTCGACGGCCTCGGGGTCGCGGTCGGCCAGGATCGCGGCATCCATCTCGGCGCGGGCGATCTCGAGAAAGCCCAGCCCTTCGCCCGCGAGCACGACGTGTTCGACCATGGCGAGGTTGGCCACCGCGGCGATCAGCCGGCCCAGTGCGGTGCCGGCGGCGCGCAGCACGGCGAGCGCCACCGGGTTGTCGTTCTGCGCCAGGTCGAGCACCTCGGCGTAGCTGACCGGGCGCCCCAGGGCCACCTCCACCTGCCCCCGGATGCTCGGGATCGTGAGCATCGCCGTGGAGCAGCCGCGATGGCCCAGGAAGCACAGCGGGCCCGCCGGGTCGAGCGGGAAGTGCCCGCCGAGACCGAGGCCGGCCTGCGAGGTGCTGACCACCTGGTCATGCATGACAAGGCCGTAGCCCACGCCGGCGCCGACGGTGAGCACGGCGAAGTTGGAGAACCCGCGGCCCAGGCCGAACCAGTGTTCCGCCGCCGCCAGCGCCACGACGTCGTTCTCGACCATGACCGGCACTTTCAGCTGCGCCTCTACGGCATCCGCCAGCGGCACCCCGCGCCAGCCCAGGAACGGTGCGCGGTCCACCACCCGGTTGTCGGAGACCTGGCCGCCGACGCTGATGCCGATGGCGGAGAACTCCTGCTCGTTCGCGAGCTCCCGGGCCAGGTCCACGATCACCGCGACGACGTCGGCCAGCTCGTGGCTGGGCAGCGGGCGGGTGGCCCTGCTCCCCTCCGTGGCGCGCAGGTCGGTGGTGACGGCGACGGCGGTGTCGCCGGTGAGCTTCACGCCCAGGAACTGTCGGGCGTCCGCGACCACATCCAGCGGCTTCGCCGGGCGGCCCATGGCGCCCTCGAGCTGCTCGGTCACCTCCACCAGCAGGCCGCCATCGAGCAGGGGCCGTGCCAGACGGGTGAGCGTGGCCAGTGAGAGGCCGAGCCGTTGGGCCAGCACGCTGCGCAGGATCGGCCCGTGGATCAGGACCTCCCGGGCCAACTCGCTGGACGGTGCGCGGTAGCGGCGCTCGGCGGCATCGGCGGATGACATGGGTGGGCAACTTTCGATCGACAGTGCCGGCACGGCGCCCCGGCGCCATCGGCGCTCACGGGCCGGTGAGTACGATCAGAATACCGGTTCCGCCCGCCCGGTTATGTTGCAAAACGCAAGAAAACGAAGCCGTCATTTCCGCCGATCTGTGGGTTTGCGGGCGGATCCGGCCAACTTGACTTTGCTTTACTTGCAATATAGAAATATATACATGTCCCACCACAGTGTCGTGAATAACAGTGTCGTCGTGAACAACAGGGCCGTCGTCCATCTCCGCAACGGCGGCACCAGCGTCCTCGTCGATACGAGCGGCCCCGCCCTGCCCGTGATCGTGCACTGGGGCGCCGACCTGGGCTCCCCCGACGCCGCCGACCTCGACGCCATCGTGCTGGCCACCCTGCCCCAGCGCGTCTCCGGCGGTCTCGACGTGCCGGCCCGCCTCGGCCTGCTGCCCCAGGAGACCACCGGCTGGCAGGGCACCCCGGGCCTGACCGGCAGCCGCGCCGGCCGGTTCTTCTCCCCCGCGCTGCTCACCACCGCCATCGAGCACACCGGCGACACCCTCACCGTGCACGCCACCGATGACATCAACCGTCTGGCCCTCCGGATCGACCTGGCCGTCGACGCGGCCGGCGTGCTGAGCTCGAGCCTCACGCTCACCAACACCGGCGACGACGACTACGACCTGGTCGACCTCTGCGTCACCCTGCCGCTGCCCGCCAGCGCCACCGAGATCCTGGACACCACCGGCCGGCACCTGCGCGAACGCTCCCCGCAGCGGCACGCCTTCACCCAGGGCCGGCACCAGCGCGACAGCCGCAAGGGCCGTCCTGGCGCGGATGCGACCCTGCTGCTGGCCGCCGGGACCCCTGGCTTCGGCTTCGAGAGCGGCCTCGTGCACGCCGCGCACCTGGCGTTCAGCGGCAACCACCGACTGGCCGCCGAGAAACTCGTTACCGGGTCGGCGTTCCTGCAGGCCGGCGAGCTGCTCGCCGCCGGTGAGATCCGCCTCGCCCTCGGCGCCGGCTACAGCACCCCCACCGTGATCGCCTCCTGGGGTGACGGGCTCAACGAGCTCTCCGCCCGCATCCACACCCGTCTGCGCTCCCGCGACGTGCACCCGCGCACCCCGCGCCCGGTCACCCTCAACACCTGGGAGGCGGTCTACTTCGACCACGACCTCGGCCGGCTCACCGCGCTGGCGCAGGCCGCCGCCCGCGTCGGTGTTGAACGGTACGTGCTCGACGACGGCTGGTTCCACGGCCGCCGCGACGACACCGCCGGCCTCGGCGACTGGGTCGTCGACGCCGATGTCTGGCCCGACGGCCTCGGCCCGCTGATCGACACCGTAACCGGCCTCGGCATGCAGTTCGGCCTCTGGGTCGAACCCGAGATGGTCAACCCGAACTCCGACCTGGCCCGCGCGCACCCCGACTGGTTGTTGCAGGCCGCCGAACGGCTGCCCGTCGAGGGCCGCCAGCAGCAGGTCCTCGACCTCTCGCACCCCGATGCCTACGCCTACATCCTCGAGAGCCTCGATGCCCTGCTCGTGGAATACCCCATTGACTACCTCAAGTGGGACCACAACCGCGACCTCGTCGACGCCGGCAGCACCCGCACCGGCACCGCCGCCGTGCACGAGAACGTCGTGGCCCTGTACGCCCTGCTCGACGAGCTCAAGGCCCGCCACCCCGGCCTGGAGATCGAGAGCTGCGCCTCCGGCGGCGCCCGCGTCGACCTCGGCATCCTCGACCACACCGACCGCATCTGGACCAGCGACTGCATCGACCCGATCGAACGCCTCACCATCCAGAAGTACACCGGCCTGCTGGTTCCCTACGAACTGATGGGGGCGCACATCAGCGGCCCCGAATCGCACTCCACCGGGCGACGCCACGACCTGTCGCTGCGCGCGGGCGTCGCCCTGTTCGGCCACCTCGGCATCGAGTGGGACATCAGCGCGCTGTCCGCGGCCGACGAGGCCGAGCTGATCAGCTGGATCGACCTCTATAAGGCCAACCGCGCCCTCTTCCACACCGGAACCTCGGTACACGTCGACCACCCCGACCCTGCCGTCGACCTGCGCGGCGTGGTCGCCGCCGACCAGAGCGAGGCGATGTTCGTCTTCAGCCTGGTGGCCAGTAGCGCGGCCTACCCGGTCGGGCCGCTGCGTTTCACCGGCCTGGCCGACGACACCCGCTACAGCGTGCGTCTGGTCAACCGGGAACACACCGGCGTGGGCAACGGCCAGTCCCCGCTGGTCTGGGCCGAGCGGCCACTGACCCTCACCGGCCGGGCACTGCGAACCATCGGCCTGCAGGGGCCGGTGCTCTTCCCCGAACACCTCGCAGTTTTCCAGATCACGTCCGCGTAAGCGGACCGAGCGCAAGGAGGCGCCATGACGACACCCCGCACCACATTCCACCCCAGACCTCGTCGCCGGCGGGCCACCGCCATGGTCGTCGCGGCCGCGGCCCTCGTCGCCCTGAGCGGATGCTCCGCCTCGGCCGGCGCCGGCGACGTCGTCACGCTCAACTTCTTCCAGTTCAAGCCGGAGGCCGTGGGCAACTTCACCGCCATCATCAAGGACTTCGAGGCCGAGAACCCAGGCATCAGGGTCTCCCAGAACTCCGTGCCAGACCCGGACACCGCCATCCGCACCCTGCTCGTGAAAGACAAGGTGCCCGACGTGCTCACGCTCAACGTGAACGGCAACTACGGCGAGCTGGCTCGGGCCTGCATCTTCGCCGACCTCGGCGAGAACCCGGTCGCCAAAACGGTCAACCCGGCCGTGCAGGACATCGTGCAGTCGCTCGGCACCTGCGGCGCCGACGGCACCGGCGAGGTCAACGCGCTGCCGTTCGCCAGCAACGCCTCCGGCATTCTCTACAACCCCGACATCTTCGCCGCGAACGGCGTGGAGGTGCCCACCACCTGGACCGAGCTCGTCGCGGCCGCCGACACCTTCCAGGCCAACGGGGTCTCCCCGTTCTTCTGCACGATGAAGGACTCCTGGACCGCCAACCCCGCCTTCGTCAACCTCGGCGGCACGCTGATGCCCGACGGCTTCTTCGACACCCTCCGCGAGGAGAGCACCAGCGGGGCCGACACCGTCTCGTTTGCCCAGGACTTCGCCGAGGCCGCCGACAAGGAGGCGATGCTGTTCGACTACTGCCAGGACAACTTCGCCAGCCGCGACTACAACGCCGGCAACAAGGCCTTCGCCGACGGTGAATCGGCGATGTACCTGCAGGGCTCCTACGCGATCCCCGCCATCCGCGCCAACAACCCCGACGCGGCCATCGGCTCCTTCCCCTACCCGGTCACCGACGACGCCGACGCCCGCGTCGTGGTCTCCGGGGTGGACGTGGGCATCATGATCGGCCGGGACACCCCGCACGCAGCCGAGGCGCAGAAGTTTGTGGACTACCTGATGTCGCCCGATGTCGTGACCGCATACTCCGAGGCGCAGAGCACCTTCTCGCCGCTCAAGGATGCTGCACCCAACAACGACCCCGCCCTGGCCGGACTCGAGCCGTACTTCTCCGCCGGCACGATCATCGGCTTCATCGACCACCAGATTCCCGCGGCGGTCCCGCTGCCGAACCTGCTCCAGACGCTGGTGATCACCGGCGACACCGAGACCTTCCTCGCCGACCTGGATTCCGAATGGGACAAGGTCGCCGCCCGCACCACCACGCAGAGACAGGGGAAGTGAGATGACCGCCACGATGACGCGGGCGAAGACGCCCGCCGCGGCGCCGCGCACACCGGCACGCATCCGCTCGAATATCGCCAAGACGCCCCGCACCTTCTATTGGATGGTGGTGCCGGCCGTCGTGATCTTCTTCGCCCTGCACACCATTCCGGTCCTCAGTGGCATGTTCTTCAGCCTGACCAACTACGCCGGCTACGGCACCTGGGACCTGGTCGGCTTCTCGAACTACATCAACCTGTTCCAGGACGACCGGGTGCTCAACTCCTACGGCTTCACCTTCGGGTTCGCCATCGTGTCCACGATTCTGGTGAACGTGATCGCCCTGGCCATCGCGCTGGGCCTGAACTCGAAGATCAAGTTCCAGGCCGCGTTCCGCGGGGTGTTCTTCATCCCCTACGTGCTCGCGATCCTGATCATCGGCTACGTGTTCAACTACCTGTTCGCCAACTCGTTCCCGGCCATCTTCACCGCGCTGGGCCTGCCGGGGCTCTCGGACAACCTGCTGGCCAGCCCCGACTTCGCCTGGATCGGCATCGTCATCACCACGGTCTGGCAGGCGGCGGCGTTCAACGTCATCCTCTACCTGGCCGGGCTGCAGACCATCTCCGCCGACCTCTACGAAGCGGCCGCCATCGACGGCGCCTCCGGCTGGCGCCGGTTCCGGTCGATCACCTTCCCGCTGATCGGCGCGTACTTCACCATCAACATGGTGCTCTCGTTCAAGTCGTTCCTGCAGGTCTTCGACCAGATCGTGGCCCTCACCGCCGGTGGACCGGGCACGTCCACCGAATCCATCGCCCTCGTGATTTTCCGCGGCGGCTTCCAGGGCGGTGAGTACGGGTACCAGATGGCCAACGCCGTGGTGTACCTGTTCGTCATCATCATCGTTTCATTTCTCCAGCTGCGCATCCTGCAGCGCCGGGAGGCGAGCTTCTCATGACCGACACCCTCACCCAGACCACCGCGCCCGTGCCCGCCGAGCCGGATGCGCCCACCCGCGCACCGCGCACCCGCCGGCGCCTCGACGGCGGCAACGGCGGCACCAACTGGTGGCTCACCGCCCTGATCGCGGTGTGCTCGCTCACCGTGTTGATCCCGCTGTACTTCACCATCGTCACCGCGCTCAAGACGCCCGACCAGCTCGGCGGCACCGGGTTCGAACTGCCCACCAGCATCCGCTGGGAGAACTTTGCGGATGCCTACCAGCTGACGAACTTTCCGCGGGCGCTGATGAACACGGCCCTGATCACGGTGGGCGCGGTGTTCCTCACCCTGCTCACCAACTCGCTGGTGGCCTACGCGATCGCCCGCAACATGCACAAGAAGTTCTTCAAGGGGCTGTACTTCTACTTCCTCGCGGCGATCTTCGTGCCGTTCCCGATCATCATGTTGCCGGTGGTGAAGGAGACCGCGATGCTGGGCCTGGACACCCCAGTGGGCCTGGTGCTGCTGTACACGGTCTACGGGCTCTCGTTCAACATCTTCATGTTCGTGGCCTACATCAACTCCATCCCGGTGGAGCTGGAGGAGGCCGCCCGGCTGGACGGCGCGAGCACCTGGATGGTGTTCTGGAAGGTGATCTTCCCGCTGCTGTCCCCGATGAACGCCACGGTCGGCATCCTCACCTGCGTGTGGGCGTGGAACGACTTCCTGCTGCCCCTGGTGGTGCTCTCCGACCCGTCGGCGCAGACCCTGCCGCTGGCGCAGTTCATCTTCCAGGGCCAGTTCAACACCAACTACCCGGTGGCCTTCGCCTCCTACCTGATGGCTCTGGCCCCGCTCCTGGTGGTCTATGTCATCGCCCAGAAGTGGGTGGTCAGCGGCGTCACCCGCGGTTCGGTGAAGTAGCCGCCAGAGCGAACGTTTAGTGGGAAACAGTGACTTCATGAGGACGGAATTGCCCACAGGGTCCTAATTTGCGGCCTATTTCCCATTAAACGTTTGTCCAGGCCGCTCCCGGCTGTTGTGCCGGAGAATGGGAGGGACAGCAGAGGGGGCGGCATGTCGCGGAAGAGGCGAGCGGAACAACTTCGGGCGATTGCAGCACACGTCCTGACGGCACCGATCCTGCTCGAGGGGGATGCCGATGAGCTCCTCACGGTGATGCGGACCGGCGCACGCGCAGCGGGGATTCCGGAGACCGACCGCGCGTCGGCGACGCAACCGGCACGTGTCGTCGTGGTGGCCATCCAACGCGATGCCCGGCGGTCCTCCCTCGTGAAGGCGGCCTCCCTGCTTCGGGAACTGAACGACCACATCGCGCCGGACGCCGTGCGGATCATCGTGGTGCAGAGCCGCCGGTCCAAGCTCGCGCCCCCGAAGCTGCAGCGCCTGGTCGCGTCAGAGGTCCTGTTCCATGTGGCCCTGGCGCTCGCGAACGTCGTGCCGGGCCAGAAGGAGCGCACCCTCCGGCAGCGGTTCGGCCTCACAACCCTGGACGCTGCGGGATTCCGCATTCTGCGCTTCGGCTAGCAGCACGCACCCCGGCATTGCTAAGTGAGGGTTACCTAACTTAGAGTGGACCGCGATGTCTACTCCCACTGCCGCACCGGCCCGTCCCGTCCGTCCGCAGATCACCCTCTCCGTCGTCCGACGCGAACAGTTGAGCCCGCACCTGGTGCGAATCGTCCTCTCGGGCGAGCAGTTCGAGAACTTCGTGACGAACGACGCGACCGACAAGTACGTGAAGATCCACTTCGCCAAGCCCGAGCTCGGACTCACGCCGCCGTTCGATGCCGCCCTCCTGCGCGAAACCCTCGCCCCGGAGGACCTTCCGGTGACGCGCACCTACACGGTGCGCAACGTGGACCCCGACGCGCGCACCCTCTCCATCGACTTCGTCGTGCACGGCACTGAGGGTCTGGCCGGACCGTGGGCCGACGCGGCCCAACCGGGTGACCTCCTGTCCTTCTCCGGCCCCGGCGGCGGCTACGCCCCCGACCCCGGTGCGGCCTGGCACCTGTTCGCCGGCGACCAGTCCGCACTGCCCGCCATCGCATCCGCCCTGGCAGCGCTGCCCGCCACGGCTGAGGGACTGGCCTTCATCCAGGTTCCGAGCGCGAGCGAGATCCTGGACCTGGCCGCTCCCGGCGCGGTGCAGATTCAGTGGCTGTTCGGTACCGACCCCGGCCACCTGTCCACCGCGGTGGATGCCGCGACCTGGCTGCCCGGCCGGCCGCAGGTATTCGCGCACGGCGAGCGCTCGGCGATGAAGGGCCTGCGCGAGGTCTTCTCGGCGCGTGGCGTGCAGCGCTCAGAGCTCTCCCTGTCGGGGTATTGGGCGCAGGGCCGAACCGAGGACCGGTTCCAGGCCGAGAAGCGTGAGCCGGTCGGCCAGATCCTCCCCGTTCCCGAGCCGTCACCGACGCTGAGTCGATGACGCCGCCCGTCGGGTGAAACAGCTCAGCACTCCCCCTGCCGCTGAGGGCTAGTCGACCACCGCGGCGACAGCTTCGATCTCGACGAGATGGTCGGTGTAGCCCAGGACCGTCACGCCCAGCAAGGTGCTCGGCGCGTCGTGCGCGCCGAAGGCGTCACGCACGACCGTCCACGCCTCGACGAGATCGCTCTGCCGGGCGGTCTATGAAGCGGATGACTCGTTGGCGGCGATTTCTTCGGCCAATTCCATGCAGCGCAGGCGGGCCGGGGACCAGTCGTAGGGCATCATTCCGATGGCTTCGTTGGCGCTCATGGACTCGTGCGCCCCGTCCTCATCGGTTACGGGGTGCAAAGCATCCCAGGAGTCGAAGAGCGCGTCATCTTCCTGCGCCAGGCCGGAATCTTCGATGACGGCGTGCAGCGCCAGTTCGAAGGCGTGCCGTTCGGCAGCCACCTGTGCCACGCGGGGGTCGTCGACAGCGATCATGTCGTCGAGTGCCTCCTCGGCGGTATCAACGCGGTCGGATTCCTCCCGCAGACCCGGGTGGGTGGCCAAGGCGATGAATCGGCCGGCTTGGACGGCCGCACCGAGCGGGCCGAAGATCCGCTCGGTGACCAGCAGGATGTCCAGGTCCGCCTGGCGCAGGGAGCCCTCGGGCAGGCTCGTGAGGCGGCTGGTGACGAAGTCGGGGAGCAGACCAAGTTCCCGGGCGCCGGCGACGTCGTAGTCGCTGTCGGCACCAGTTGGAGCCGGGTCAGCAAAGGCGTCACGGATGGCGTCCACGGCGATCCCGGCGTCGGCCATTTTGCGGATCCACAGCAGCCGGATTATCTCTCCGTAACCGTAGCGGCGGTCGTCACTGCCCCGCTCGGGCTCGGGGAGCAGGCCGATCTCTTGGTAGAGACGGATCGCCCGCGGTGTGGTGCCGACGAACGATGCCGCGTCACCGATCGTGACCTGACGCGGTGGAATAGGGATAAGGGACGAGTGTATGAGCGGGGCCTTCCTCAGCGGGGCGGGAAGTGAGTCCACCGAACCACATAACGCTACGGATAGGCGCAACTCCACGCTCTCCCGGTCAGAGCCGGTCCACCTCGATCAGGATGGCGGTCTCCGGATACAGAATCGGCGGCCGAAGCCCGATCTGCGCCAGCGCCGCCCCGGTGCTCTCCAGCCCGGTCAGCCAGCGCGGCTGCTGGGCCTGGGTGGTGCCCGCCGCTCCGGCCGGTTCCACCAGCCGCACCTGGTAGCGCGCCGCCGGGTCGAGTCCGGGCAGCAGGATGCGTCGCGGGTTGCTGCCGCCGGCCGCGGCCAGTTGCACGTAGGCGAACACGGCCTCGCCGCCGTCCTGCGCCACGACGCCGTGCACGAACGCCGTGTCGTCGGCCTGCTCGACCCGCACCACCCTGCCGGTGTGCAGCAGGGCGCGCTTCTGCTTGTAATAGGCGGCCCAGGAGGCGAGGGCGGTGCGTTCGGCCGGGGCGGCCTCGGTGATGTCCCACTCGATCCCGGCGTGGCCGAAGAGGGCCGTGATCGCGCGGAAGGACAGGGCGTGCACCCGGCCGGTGGTGTGCGAGTGGGTCGGGCCGATGTGGGTGCCGAGCAGCTCGGGCGGGATCGCGAACTGGGTGTAGCGCTGAATGTATTGGCGTTCGAGGGCGTCGTTGCAGTCCGAGGTCCAGAACCTGTCTGCGTGCTGGGTCATGCCCAGGTCGACCCGCCCGCCGCCGGAGGAGCAGGACTCGATTTCCAGCCGCGGGTGCCGGCGCTTGAGCTCGTCGAAGAGCCGGTAGATCGCCTCGGTCTGGCGGCGCACGCCGGCCACGCCGAGGTGCGCGGGCTCGGTGAGCACCCGGTTGTGGTCCCACTTGATGTAGCTGATGCCGTACTCGGTGAGAATCGCGTCGACCTGGCCGAGCACGTGCGCGTAGGCGCCCGGGTGAGCGAGGTCGAGCACCTGCTGGTGCCGGGCCTCCGGCGGGATCCGCCCGCCGGCCTGGAAGATCCACTCGGGGTGCTCCCGGTAGACGTCGGAGTCGACGTTGACCATCTCGCCCTCGAACCAGAGCCCGAATTCCATGCCCGCCGCGGCCACCCGGTCGGCCAACGGCCGCAGCCCATCGGGCCAGACCATGGGGTCCACGATCCAGTCGCCGAGACCGGCGAAGTCGTTGCGGCGGCCGAGGAACCAGCCGTCGTCCAGCACGAAGCGTTCCACGCCCACCTCCGCGGCAGCGTCGACAAGGGCGCCGAGCTTGACCGGGTCGTGGTCGAAGTAGACGGCCTCCCACACGTTGAGGGTCAGCGGGCGCGGTCGGGTCGGATGCTGCGGCCGCGCCCGCAGCCAGCGGTACAGCCGGTCGGTCATGCCGTCGATGCCCGTGTCCGAGTACGTGGCGGCCACGGTGGGGGCGGTGTAGCCCGCTCCGGGGGCGAGGATCGATTCGCCGGGCAGCAGGAGTTCACCGGCGCCGAAAGCGGTCTGCCCGTTCGGGAGTCGTTCGACCAGGTGCCGGGTGTTGCCGCTCCAGAGCAGGCCGGTGCTCCACACCGAACCGGTTTGGTAGTCGGCGCCGTCGGAGAGCGCGAGTTGCACGATCGTGTAGTCGTGGCCCGAGCGGCCCTCGCGGATTTCGCGCGCCCAGGTGCCCACCTGGATGGGCCGGCGCTGCGGTTGGCGCTCCTTCAACCAGCGGCCGGTGAAGTCGAGGGTTTCGGTGGCGGCGTCAGGCAACGGCAGCCAGGTGGTGAGTTCGGTGAGGTCGAACGGGGTGGCGCCGTTGTTGGTGACGGTCTGGCTGATCAGGAGCACACCGGCCGGCTGCAGGTCGAAGGTGACGGAGACGCTGAGGCAGGCCACGGCATCCGTCGACTCGACGAGCAGCGTGCCCGGCGTGGCTTCGACCCGGTTGATGGCGAACAGCTGCGACCAGTCGGTGCCGGCCCGGTGCCCGAGAACCGACGGGCGGCCGAGGAACCCGCGGGCGTTCTCCCGCCAGAGGCTGGGCAGGACCGGCTCGTCGATGCTCGACTGCGGAACCCCGTCGTGCAGCAGATCGGTGATCTCGCCCGCCTCTCCCGCGCCGAGCTCGGCGCCCCAGTGCTGGATCACCGGGGTTCCGGTGGACAGGTCGACCCGGACGCACACGCCGTCGGCGACGAGGTCGATCACGGTATCGGGGCTGACGGTGGTTGCGGGCTGGGTCACGGCACTTCCTTGTGGTCGAGAGTTGCGGGGGATGCGGCGGCGCGCCCAACTGTTCCCCGAGCGGACATCTGCGTCCGGCGTACCGGCCGCAGATGTCCGCATCGGCAACAGTTGGGCGAACGGTGTTACTTGAACAGCGCGTTGATCTCGTCGTTCACGGGGGTGAGCGCACTGGCCGGCGACTTGCCCGACATGATCGACTCCATCACCGGGGTGACCAGGGCGAGCACATCGGAGCGGTGGTCGGTGATCGAGTAGAGGAAGGTCGTGTCTTCGTCGACCTGCACGATGAACGGGCTCACGTCGATGTCCTTGGCCGCGAAGGCTTCCACCGCAGCGTCGGTCGCCGTGGTGATGGCGGGGAAGACGACGGCAGCTTCGGCGACGACGTCCTGGCAGGCGCTGGAACCCAGGTACTTCACCCATTCCCAGGACTCGTCGGGGTGGTCGGTGCCGGCCCAGATGTTGTCGGCGAGGCCGTTGAGCATCGACGCGCGCTCGCCGCTCGGGCCCACCGGGGTGGGGGCGATCGCCGGCGTGAAGGTGTCGCTGGCCGAACCGAAGACGGCTCCGGTCATCCACGAGCCGTTGCCCACCAGGGCTGCCTTGCCGGCAGACAGCTGGTCGGCCCAGCCGATGCCGGTCTGCGCTTCGAAGGTGGGCATGTAGCCCTTCTCCACCAGCGAGTACCACCAGTCGATGGTGTCCTGGAATGCGGGGTCGTCGAAGTTGTACTCGTCGCCCCAGGCGCCGTTGGTCTGCGTCCAACCGTTGGTCTGGGTGAGGTAGGCCCACTGGGTCTGGCCGTCGGCGCCGCCGGAGTTCTCCATCCACAGGCCGTAGGTTTCCACGTTCGACTTGTCGAAGCCGGGCTCGTCGCCGCGCACGCCGTTCTTGTCCACGGTGAGGTGGGCGATGGTCGCCTCGTAGCTGCCGCCGTCCTCGGGGTTCCAGGTCAGGGCGCCCAGCTGCTCGGCGGTGAGGCCAGCGGCGTCGGTGAACTGCTTGTTGTAGAACAGGGCGACGGTGTCGAAGTCCTTGGGCAGGCCGTACTGCTTATCGTCCGAGCCCTTCCACAGGTCGGCGAGGCCGGCCTGGTAGATGGAGAGGTCGACGCCGTCGGCCTCGATGTAGTCGTCCAGCGGCAGGATCTGCTCGTTGAGCATGAATTCGGGGAAGTTGGCCAGGTGGCCGGTGAAGACGTCGTAGTTCGCGCCGGAAACGAAGCCGGTGTTGATCTTGTTCCAGTAGTCGTCCCAGCCCAGCTGCTCCACATCGACGGTGATGGTGGGGTTGGCCTCGTGGAAGTCCGCTGCGCACTGCTCGTAGGCGGGCAGCTGGTTCGCGTCCCACAGGCCGTAGGACAGTGTGGTTCCGCCGGCCGAATCGGAGTCCGCGGGGGCGGAGCATCCGGTGAGGACGAGAGGAATCGCGGCGAGGGTCAGGATCGCCAGTCGGTTCTTCTTCATGGTCGTGTTCTCTTTCTCTTGGGGTTGGGAGGGGCGGGGTTACTTGACGCCGGAAGACTGGATGGAGCCCACGATCTTGCGACCGAAGACCAGCATCAGGATGAAGATCGGCACGGCCGCGACGAGGGCGCCGGCCATCAGGCCCGCCCAGTCGGGGTTGCCCTGCGGGGTCTGGGACTTGAAGATGCCCAGGCCGACGGTGAGGAGTTTGGAGGTCTCGCTCTGGCCCACCAGGAACGGCCAGAGGTAGTCGTTCCAGTACTGGATGAACTGCAGGATGCCCAGGGTGATGATCTGCGGCCAGGCCAGCGGCACCACGATCCGGCTGAAGATTCTCCAGTGGTTGGCGCCGTCGATCACCGCGGCCTCGATGATGCTGCGGTTCACGCCCAGGAAGAATTGCCGCAGGAAGAAGATCGCGAACGGGGTCATGAACATCGCCGGCAGGGCGATTCCCAGGATGGTGTTGAGCAGGCCGAGGTCCTTCACCAGGATGAAGTTGGGCAGCAGGGTGAAGATGCCGGGCACCATCAGGGCGATGAGGAAGATCGCGAAGACCTTGTCTCGGCCCTTCCAGTTGAGCAGGGCGAACGCGTAGGCGGCCATCGAGCTGAACGTCACCTGCAGCACGGTGATCAGGGTGCAGGCCAGGACCGAGTTGAGCATGTATTGGCCGAAGTTGATCGAGGCGCCGGAGCCGCCTTCGGCCAGGGCTTCCTCGGTCGTGGCCAGGCCGAGCACCCTCTGCAGCGGGCCGAAGGTGAAGTCCACCGGCAGCAGGCTGAGCGGTTCGGAGAACATGGCCCGGTTGTTGCTGAAGGCCGTGCGGAACATCCAGTAGATCGGGAACAGGGTGATCAGGATCACGATGACCAGGGCGAGCCGGCCGAAGAACAGCGAGACCTTGGACTTGGCCAGGGCGGCGTCGTCGGCGTTTGACAAGCGCTTTGCGGAGAGGGACGGGCGTTTAGGGGATTTGAAGGCGATGATGGCCATGGTGCTATCTCTCCAGGTCTGACTCGTTGGCGCGCAGCAGCTTGTTCTGCACCAGGGCGATGGTGGCCAGGAGGATCATCAGGATCACGGCCAGGGCCGAGGCGTAGCCGAAGTCCAGTCGCTCGAAGGCGCGTTGGTAGATGTAGTAGTTGATCGCGCGGGTCGCGTCGACGGGGCCGCCGCCGGTGGTGACGGCGATGGTGTCGAAGATCTGGAACGAACCGACGACCGTGACGACGAGGACGAACGCGAGCACCGGCCGCAGCAACGGCAGCGTCACGCTGCGGAAGACCCGCCACTCTCCGGCACCGTCGACCTCGGCCGCCTCGTAGACGTCGCGCGGGATGGCCTGTAGCCCGGCGAAGAGCAACAGGGCCGTGTAGCCCAGGTGCCGCCAGACGTTGACCATGGCGATGGTGCCCATGGCGAGGTCCTCGTTGCCGAAGAAGCCGATCTTGCCCAGGCCCAGGGTGTCCAGGGCGGCGTTGATGAGACCGAGGTTGTAGTCGGCCAGCCAAAACCAGACCAGCGCCACGATCACGTTGGCGATCAGGTACGGCAGCATGATCACGCCGCGCACCACCATCGAGCGGGTGAAGCGTTGCATCAGCACGGCCAGGGCCAGGGCCGCGACGGTCTGCACGCCCACGTTGATGACCACGTACTCGAGGGTGACCTTGAGCGAATTCCAGAACACCGGATCGGCGGCGATCGCGATGTAGTTGTCGAGCCCGATGAAGACGGGGTCCCGCAGCAGGTTGTAGTCCGTGAAGCTGAGGTACAGGCCGCGCAGAGTGGGCCAGGCGAAGAAGGCCAGGAAGCCGATGCTCGCCGGGACGAGGAAGAGGATCGCTGCCCGCGTTTGCGAGTCCCTGCGTCCGGTCTTCACTCTGGGTGTTCTCCGGGTCGCAAGCGACGCGGGTTCCTTCAGTGCGGTCACCACCATGGGACGGCCTCCATAACTTCGTTGTTGAGAGAGATCGTTGCATGTTGCAAGTAACTTCGTCAATAGATCTGGTCAAACTGTGACAATGGGTCGCAATTCGCCGAGAGGTGTCGAAGATTTCGGCAGCCTGCACTGCATTACTTTCACCCACGAAACAAACTCGGCTGTTATATGCTGTCTTAGAGACAGTAAATTGAGCGTGTGAAAGGACGTGCCACCGTGCCCCCTGAGGCCGACAACGCGTCATCATCACGAGAGTTCGCCCAGGCGTACCGCCACGAGCAACTCGGGGCGCTGCTCGAAGTCTTCTCGGTCTGGTCCTCCGGAACGTTCATCCGTGGGCTGGCGGTCGGCGCCGGGGTCGATCTGGACGCCACCTCGATCGTGGCCGTCACGGTCCTCGCCCGTGACGGCGAACAGCGCGCGTCCGCCCTCGCCTCCCGCCTGCGGGTCGGTGCCTCCGCGATCTCCAAACTGAGCAACCGGCTCGCCGCGCACGGCCTGATCGAGAAGCGCCAGGACCCCGACGACTCCCGGGCCACCCTGCTGCGATTGACGCCCGCCGGAACAGCCGCCGCGACCGCGCTGACCCAGGCCGGCGACGTGATGATGGCGGACCTGATGCGCCGCTGGTCAGAGGACGACCGCGCCGACTTCACCCGACTGCTCAGCCGATTCCGGGATGACGCGCTCGCGCACGCCATCCGGGTCGAGGCGCCAACACCCGAACCCACCACCGACCAGAAAGCAGAACACCCATGACCCGCACCTACCTCGTGACCGGCGCCGCCAGCGGCATCGGCAAGGCCACGGCCGCACTCCTGACCGAGAGGGGCCACCGGGTGATCGGCGCCGACCTCAGGGACTCCGACATCAACGCCGACCTGTCCACGGTGCAGGGACGCGAGGCGCTGGTCCGCGCCGCCGAGGAGCTCTCCGGTGGCGTGCTGGATGGCGTCATCGCCGTCGCCGGCCTCAGCCACCCGATTCCCGTCACCGCCGCGGTCAACTACTACGGCACCGTCGCGACCCTGGCGGGCCTCCGCCCGCTGCTGACCCGCTCCCCCGCACCGCGCGCCGTGGCCGTCGCCTCGATGGCATCGCTGCAGGCCTTCGACGAGGAGCTGGTGCGACTCCTACTGGAGGGCACCGAAGAGGAGGCCCTGGCCCGCGCCGCCGAGCTCGCCACCGACCCGGCGACCGGACACCAGATCTACTCGTCCAGCAAGCGGGCCCTGGCCAGATGGCTGCGCACCACGGCGACGACCGCCGAATGGGCCGGCGACGGGATTCCCCTCAACGCGATCGCGCCGGGTGTCGTGCTCACCCCGATGACCACCGAGTTGGTGGCCACCCCCGAAGGCCGGGCACGCCTGAACGAACAGGTGCCCATGCCGCTGAACGGACCGTTCGACGCCGAGGTGGCCGCGCGGCTGCTCGTCTGGCTCGCCGACGAAGAGAACTCGCACCTGTGCGGCCAGGTCATCTTCATCGACGGCGGCTACGACGCCGTGGTGCGCGGCGACAGCACCTGGTAACCAACCTGGACAGGGGCCTACCGCGGTGCAGGGTCTTCTGTCACTCTGGGCGCCATGAGCATCCGAGCCCGAGTGGTGGTGGGCGTCTATCCAGGTCAGGCCGACGGCGTCGTGCTGCAGGCCGCGGTGTTCGCCGCGCGGTTCGACGCCGAGCTGGTGTGCGCCTGGGTGGACCCCGGCCGGCATCCGCGGGCCGACCACGCCGACGTACCCGCGCCGGGCAACGGCGCGGGCATCGACCCGTACCTCACCGCCCGCCTGACCCGCATCCTGGGCGGCCAGGACATCGAGTGGAGCACCCGCCAGCTCTCCGGCGACCCGGCCAGGGCGCTCGGGCAGCTCGCCGAGACGCTCCGGGCCGTGATGATCGTGGTCGGCACCAGGGACGGCACCGTGCGCGGCAGCCTGCAGGAGTTCTTCGCGGGTTCGATCGCGATGCACCTGGCGCACCGGCAGCACCGTCCCGTCGTCGTCGTCCCCCTGTCGCCGGTGTCGTTCGACGATGACGTGCCGTGGGAGTCCGAGTGAGCGGTGTACCCTTTTGCGTGGTGATGGATCCCACCTGAGCACCCGCTCGAACCGCCGACTGCGCTGATGGTTCCGGCCGACGAGACTGGTGGGTGACGGTGACGAGCTGGCCGAGCGGTGCTTCACTCGTCCTGCTCCGCCACGGCCAGAGCACCGCGAACGCCGCCGGCCTCTTCACCGGCATCCTCGACCCCGAGCTGTCACCGTCCGGCGCCGACGAGGCGCTGGCCGCCGCAGACCTGCTCACGGCGCACGACCTGGTCCCGGATGCCGTCCTCGTCTCCCCGCTGCAGCGCGCCAGGCAGACCAGTGCCATCGTGGCCACCGCGCTGGAGTTGCCGGTCGACGCTGTCCACACCGACTGGCGCCTGAACGAACGCAACTACGGCGCCCTCACCGGACGGTACAAGGACGATGTGCGCGCCGAGGTCGGCGAGGCCCAGTTCCTGGCCTGGCGCCGCTCGGTCGACACCGCGCCGCCGGCCATGTCCGACGAGCAGCTTGGCGGCTTCGCCGACACGGCCCTGTTCCGTGGCCTGCCCGCCCGGGCGCTCACCCGCAGCGAGTCGTTACGTGACGTGATGTCCCGGGTGGCCGAGATCCATACCGAGCGGGTGCTGCCGCTCCTGGCGGATGAGCGCACCGTGCTGGTCGTGGCGCACGGCAACTCCCTCCGCGCGTATTGCGCCGTGCTCGAGACCCTCGACAAATCGGCCATCCACCGACTCAATCTGCCCACCGGGCATCCGCTGGTCTACCAGGCCGGCGGCCGGCGGTACCTCGATGCCCCACGTGCCGAGGCGGCCGCGCTCGCCCTCACCCTCGACGGCGGCACCTGATGGCAGTCCCGACCGGCGCGTCGCGCCCCGTACACCTGCGCTGGCCGCACCTCGCCCTCGTCTTCGCCGGCGGTACCGTCGGCACCGCGCTGCGCGAGCTCTTGGCGATCTCGGTGCCGCCGGTCGCGGGGGTGGCTGTCGTGATCGTGGGCATCAACATCGTCGGCGCCTTCGTGCTCGGGCTGCTGCTGGAGACCCTGGCCCGCCGCGGCCCAGACGAAGGCCGACGCCGGCAGCTGCGGCTGCTGCTGGGCACCGGCGTGCTCGGCGGCTTCACCACCTACAGCGCCCTGGCCACCGACACCGGCCTGTTGCTGGCCGACAGTCGACTCGGCGCCGCCCTGCTCTACGCGCTGGGCACGGTTCTGATCGGCGCGGCCGCCTCGTGGGCCGGGATCGGCGCGGCCGGGGCCCTGCACGGCCGGCGGCCGAATCCTAGCGGGACGGCGGCCCGATGACCCCGCTGCTCTTTGTCGCCGTGGCGCTGGCCGGAGGTCTCGGCGCGACCCTGCGGCTGGTCGTCGACGGCGTCGTGAAGTCCAGGGTGCGCACCACGCTGCCGGTCGGCACCCTGCTCATCAACGTGGTCGGCTCCCTGCTGCTTGGACTCATCACCGGCCTCACCCTGGCGCTGTGGTTGCCGGAGGCCTGGCACCTGGTACTCGGCGGCGGCCTGCTGGGCGGTTTCACCACCTTCAGCACCGCCAGCTACGAGAACGTGCGGCTGGCGCAGGACCGGCGGTCCCTTCCGGCGCTGGTCAACGGGCTCGGGATGCTCGCGCTCGCGGTGGGCTGCGCCTTCCTGGGCCTCTGGCTGGGCCTGGGCGGGTAGCCCAGCGCGAGGTCAGATCGACTCGTTGTGCCTGGCGACCGCATCGGTCACCCAGGAGAGCTCGTCGACGAAACGACCGAGCAACCGGGCCAACTCTGTGCGGTCCTCTTCAGTCCACTTGCCGACCAGGGTTCCGTACACGTCCTGGGCGAGCTGGCGGTGCCGGACGATGGCGGTACGCCCCTCTTCCGTCGCGGTGATGAGCACGCCCCGCCGATCGGTCGGATCGGATCGCCGACTCACCAGTCCGGATTTCTCCAGCCGCCGGATCTCGGTGGTCATGGTGGACTTGTCCACCGCCATCCAGCCCGCGAGCTTCGACATCCGCAGCGGCCCGGCGACGACGACGCGTTCCAGCAACCAGGAGTCCGTGCTGGAGAGGGCGGCACCGCTCGAATCGTGCAGCATCCGTTTATTGTCGGCGCGCGTCGACCAGCGGAGGATGGTCGACAGGGCCGATTCCAGAGCCTCACCGACCGTTGGAGCGGTTTCCCGGCTGTACACCATGGCTGAAAGTTTCCTGACTTTTCGGAGGCTGTGCGAATAGTTGGACGGATCCAACTAACATAGTGGAGCTACCTTACCTTTCGGTTGGGATGCGAATGGTTGGGCGACCCCAACTTAATCACACCACTACCCCCGCGGAGAACACCACCCATGGACATACCCGGCTACGTCTGGCTCCTCACGATCCTCGGCATCGTCGCCCTGCTCACCTTCGACTTCTTCTTCCACGTGCGCAAGGCTCACGAGCCGACCCTCCCCGAGGCCGCCAAGTGGTCCGCCATCTATGTGGGCATCGCTATCGTCTTCGGGCTCGGTGTTCTCTTCTTCGGCGGCGCCACGCTCGGTACCGAGTACTTCGCGGGTTACATCACCGAGAAGGCGCTGTCGGTCGACAACCTCTTCGTCTTCCTCATCATCATGGCCAGCTTCAAGGTGCCTCGCGCCGACCAGCAGAAGGTGCTCCTTTTCGGCATCGTCTTCGCGCTGATCGCCCGCACCGGGTTCATCTTCCTCGGCGCGGCGCTGATCAACTCGTTCGCCTGGCTGTTCTACCTGTTCGGCGCATTCCTCATCTACACCGCGGTCAAGCTGCTGAAGCCCGAAGCCGAGAGCGACGAGGCCGACAACTTCATCATCCGGCTGGCGAAGCGCCTGTTCCACACCACCGAGCGGTACGACGGCGACAAGCTCTTCACCATGGAGAACGGCAAGAAGGTCATGACGCCGATGCTTCTCGTCATGGTCGCCATCGGTGGCACCGACCTCCTGTTCGCGCTGGACTCCGTGCCCGCGATCTTCGGCCTCACCCAGAACGTCTACATCGTCTTCACCGCGACGGCGTTCTCGCTCATGGGCCTCCGCCAGCTCTACTTCCTCATCGACGGCCTGCTCGACCGCCTGATCTACCTCAGCTACGGCCTGGCCGCGATCCTCGGCTTCATCGGCATCAAGCTCGTGCTGCACGCCCTGCACGAGAACACACTGCCGTTCATCAACGGCGGCGAGCACGTCCCGGTCTTCGAGATCAGCACCGGCGTCTCGCTCGCCGTGATCATCGGTGTTCTCACGGTCACGGTCATCGCTTCGCTCGTCAGCCCGGCCGGCCGCGCGCACAGCGCGATCGCGCTCAGCAAGGCTTCGGCCAAGAAGTACCTGACCGGCGACTTCAGCGGCAAGGGTGAGACGCGCGACGAAACCTACGCTCTCGTCGTCGCCCACGAACGCGCCCTGGGCCTGCTCACCCCCAAGCACCGGGCTCGTGCCGCCGAAGACGAAGAGCTGCAGGCGCTGCTGGCCGAGGCGCACAACGCCCACGCCGGCGTCGCGCAGTAGCACCACCCCCGGAGCGGGCGGCGACGCGCGGTTGTCGCCGCCTCGCCGCCCGCTCCATACAGGATTTTCCGTGCCGGCGGCCTCTAGACTGGGCGCGCACTGGCGCTGACCAACACAAAACGTCATACGAAGGAGTACACAATGGGTTTGAGCTTGTCAAAGGGCCAGTCGCTCTCGCTGACCAAGGCGGATGGCGGCAGCCTCTCGAAGGTCCGCATGGGCCTCGGCTGGGACAGCGCCGCCCCCGTCAAGCGCGGTCTGTTCGGTCGCGGCAAGGCCGCAGAGGTCGACCTCGACGCATCGGCGATCTTCTTCGACGCCGCCGGCAAGGTCCTCGACACCGTCTGGTTCCAGCAGCTCAGCAGCAAGGACGGCTCGACCCGCCACACCGGCGACAACCTGACCGGGGCCGGCGACGGCGATGACGAAACCATCCTCGTCGACCTCGCCCAGGTGTCCGCGGCGGTCTCGCAGATCGTGTTCGTCATCAGCAGCTACAGCCAGCAGACCTTCGACCTCGTCGAGAACGCGTTCAGCCGCCTCGTCGACGACTCGTCCGCCGGCACCCCCGAGGTCGCCCGCTACCAGCTGACCGACAGCGGCCCGCACACCGCCATGATCATGTCGAAGGTCTCCCGCGACGGCACCGGCTGGACCTTCAAGGCCATCGGCGAGCGCGCCACCGGCCGTTCGGCCATGGACCTGCTCACCGCGGCGGCGAAGGTCCTCTAACCGCGCCACCGCACGGCCGTTCACCCACCCCATACACACAAGGAGAAAATTCCCATGGCAGGTCTGACACTCGCAAAAGGCAACAACCTCTCGCTGACCAAGGTCAGCCCCGGACTCACCGTCGCGACTGTCGGCCTGGGTTGGGACCCGCGCACCACCAGCGGCGAAGCCTTCGACCTGGACGCCTCCGCGCTCCTCATCGGCGACAACGGCAAGGTGCGTTCCTCCGCCGACTTCATCTTCTACAACCAGCCTGCCTCGGCAGACAAGTCGGTTGTGCACCTCGGTGACAACCGGTCGGGAGCCGGGGACGGCGACGACGAGCAGATCAACATCGACCTGCGTCAGGTGGCCAGCGACGTCTCCCGCGTGGTGATCGTGGTCTCGATCGACCAGGCCGACGCACGCCGCCAGAACTTCGGCCAGGTGCGCGGGGCGTACTGCCGCATCGTCGACCAGGACGATCAGGAAATCGTGCGGTTCGACCTGAGCGAGGACGCGGCACCCGAGACCGCCATGCTGTTCGCCGAGGTCTACCGCAACGGCACCGACTGGAAGTTCAAGGCCGTCGGCCAGGGCTACACCACCGGACTCGCGGGCATCGCCACCGACTTCGGCATCTCCCTCGACTAACCGGCCCACGCTCGTCGCCGCCCGCCGCACCAGAATCAGACAGGACCACGCATGAGTTCACCCCTCTCTCCCCCGGACGCCTCCGAGCTGGCCCTGGTGCTGAAAGCGCCGGATGCACCGGACATCGTGGTGGCGGACGACGCGCCCGGCATGGTGCCGGTTCCGGCCGAGCGGCAGCAGGAGATCGCCCGCCAGGCGCGGGAGTTCGTGGCGGATGTCTCGTCCCTGGATCCGCGGACCCCCGAGTTCAGCGCGAAGATCGAGGGCATCTCCGGCCTCGCGAGCGCCGAGATGGTGCAGTCCAGCGGCTACTCCACCCGCATGCTCGAGCGCTCGTCGACTTCGGTCGCCGGCGCCAAGCGCACCGGCAACAGCGCGCAGATCACCGTGGCGAACACTCTCGGTGAGCTGCGCTCGACCGTTGAGGACCTCACGCCCAACGACGCCGACCTCGGAATGGGACGCAAGATCCTGGGCTTCATCCCCGGCGGGAACAAGCTGGCGAAGTACTTCCAGAAGTACGAGTCAGCGCAGACCCAGCTCGACGCGATCATCAAGTCGCTGATGAGCGGGCAGGACGAACTCCTCAAGGACAACGCGTCGCTGGCCGGTGAGAAGGTACAGCTCTGGGAGACCATGCAGACGCTGAGCGAGTACGCGGTCTTCGCCAAAGCCCTGGACAACGCCACCGTCGAGAAGATCGACGCCTCGCGGTCCGCCGGTCGCATCGACGAAGCACAGAAGCTCGAGGCCGACGTGCTCTTCCCGATCCGCCAGCGGCACCAGGACATCCTCACCCAGCTCGCCGTGTCGGTGCAGGGCTACTTGGCGATGGACCTCATCCGCAAGAACAACCTGGAACTCATCAAGGGTGTCGACCGGGCGCGCACGACGACCATCGCGGCGCTCCGCACGGCCGTCATCGTGGCGCAGGCCCTGGCCAACCAGAAGATGGTGCTCGACCAGATCGACGCGATCAACACCACCACCAACAACATGATCCTCAAGACCAGCGAGATGCTCAAGGACCAGACCGTGCGCATCCACGAGCAGGCGTCGAACTCCGGAGTGAGTGTCGAGACGCTGCAGAAGGCCTTCGACAACGTGTTCGCCACCATGGACGCGATCGACACCTTCCGCGCCGCTGCCGCCAAAAACATGGAGGGCACGGTCTCGGCTCTCGAAACAGGACTGCAGAAGGCGAAGCCGTACCTGGAACGCAGCAAGCAGGGGGAACAGCGCGAGCTACGCTAGACAATCGGGCAACGTAACGAGGACGGTGAGGGCATGGCGTTCGGCAAGTTCGTAGACTCTCTGTTCAAGGGTCCGGCGACGACGGATGCCCCCTCCGCGGCCGTGGAGCCGGCCGGCGTCGTGGAATCCGAGGATGAAGCGACACGGCGCGCCCTCGACCAGCTGCGCGCAGCCGTTCGGAGCTCCGGAGGCGAACTGCCCACCCTGCTCACCTCCAGGCTCGCCCAGATCGACGACCTGCTCCGTCGCGTCATCGAAATGGTCGCCGCCCAGAACGCCTCGACCGAGCAGCGCGTGTTGCTCGATGCGATGATCCGGGACTACCTGCCGACCCCGCTGCGGGCCTACCTCGCCCTGCCAGAGCCCGAACGCACCAACACCTCCGCTGCCACCCTGCAGTTCTCGGCCCAACTCGGGATCCTCGAAGAAACCATCGGCGACCTGCTCAACCAGATTCGCATCGGCGCCATCGCGGAGCTCTCCACCCACGGGCGTTTCCTGGCCGACAAGTTCGCGGCTCCCACCCTCACGCTGGACGGACGATGACCTCACTGATTCCGGGGGCCAACGCCGCCCTGACCGCCGAGAACCCGGGGCTCACCGAGCTGATGATCGGCTTCGGATGGGAGATCATCCCCAGCCGCGGTCCGCAGTCCGAGCTCGTGCCCCTGGCCATCCTGTGTGACGCCCAGGGCAAGTCGCTCTCCAACGACCATCTCGTGTTCTTCAACCAGATCGTCAGCCAGGACGGCTCCGTCGGTTTCCGCGACGACCTGGACACCGAAGAGATCGACGTCGACCTCGCCAGGGTGCCCGCCGAGGTCGCGAAGATCGTGTTCGTCGTCTACGTGGACCCCGACGTGCGGGGCGCCGGCAACTTCTCCTCGGTCCGTTCCGCGTACGTCCGGGTGGCCACCCGCGACAACCGCGAGCTGGTGCGTTTTGTTCTCCCGGCCGGCGAGTACCGCACCGTGGACGTGCTGATGTTCGGCGAGCTCTACCGCCACCGTGACGACTGGAAGTTCCGTGCCCTCGGCCAGGGCTATTCGACGGGCCTGCGCGGGGTCGCCGCCGATTTCCGGATCGACCTCTGACCGGTGGCACTGAACAGCTCCCCGGTCCGCACCGACATTGGGTTCCTGCGCCGCCGCGTCAAGCCCGCAGCGCCGACCGCCGTCGCGCGCGATGCCGCCGCCACCGAGCCGGAACCTCGTCGGGCCGCATCCGCCGGGTTGTCTCTCGCCCCCGCGACGACCGGCACAGCAGCTTCACCGGCCCGCCCGGGATCCGTCGCGACGGCGCCGGCCACCGTCTCGCCGGACTCGCTTCCCTTCCCGGCCCCCTCGATCGACGAGGTTCGCGAGCTGGGCGAGAACGAGCCGGTACTCCGGCTCAACGCCCGCGAGTCCGCTGTGGGCAGCCTCATCGTGAGCGGCGCCGACCTCGCCGCGTGGGAGGACGCCGACCGGGTGACCGGCTCGGAGAGCGCTGCAGGCGACACCGCCGGCACTCCCGTGACGACAGCCGGCAATCGGCCGCTGGTGGGATTCGACGAGGCCGATGCGATCGTCTCCCTGCGCCACTTGCAGAGGCTGCGACGCGCCCTGTTCATCGCACGCGGACCGCACACCCTCGGCGTGCAGATCTTCGACGGCTCCACGGTCACGACCGCTCGGGGTGACGACTCACGGATGTTCATCCTCTGTTTGCTGAGGGTCGGTAACCTCATCGAATTGCGGGCGGAACCCGTGGACCGCACGGCGTCTGACGAAGCGATTCTGAGCCAGTTCGGTTTCACCCTCACCCCCCACGTCGCTACTCGAGAGTCCCGGAGCCGATAATCCCCCATGCGCCACTTCGCCTTCCTCGATGACTCCCAGACCGACCAGCTGTTCCACCGGCGGCCCCAGGAAATCTCGGTCGACTCGCCCGCCCCGCTGCTCGCCGCGTTCCTCGGCGCCACGCTCTACTGCCCCGGCGACCGTCCCGCTATCGCCGACGACGTCATCAAACAGGCCTCTCGCGGCTGCGTCAGCATGGTGCTCTGCCTCGAGGACTCGATTGCCGACAGCGCAGTGGATGCCGCGGAAATCAACGTCGCCGAAGCGATCAGAGCCCTGCACCGCACCGCGACGGACAAGCCTGATACCGCCCTCCCCCTGCTCTTCGTGCGGGTGCGCACCCCGGAACAGATGTTGCGGGTGGCCGAGTCCTGCGGTGCGGGCCTGGCTCTGCTCAGCGGATTCGTGGTCCCCAAGTTCGAGAACGAAACCGGCTATGCCGAGGGCTTCTTTGTTGCGCTCCGCGAGATCCAGCGGCAGAGCGGCGCCGACGGCTCGCGGGGCGGCCAACGGCTGCGACTGATGCCCATTCTCGAGTCTCCGAACATGATCCACAGCGAGACGCGTACCTCGGCGCTCGCGTCGATCCGCACGATTCTGCACGACAACCGCGAGGACGTGCTGGCCGCGCGCATCGGCGCGACCGACCTGTCCAGCGCCTTCGGGCTGCGCCGCTCGCGCGACCTCACGGTGTACGACGTCAAGGTGGTCGCCTCGATGATCTCCGACATCGTGAACGTGCTGGGCCGGTCAGACGACAGTTTTGTGATCACCGGCACGGTGTGGGAGCACTATGAGACCGAGCGCATCCTCCGACCGCAGCTGCGTATGACCCCGTTCGTCGAAGCCAACGAGAGAGAACTCCGGCACCGGCTGATGCTGGGCGGCCTGGACGGGCTGATCCGCGAGATCTCCCTCGACCAGGCCAACGGGCTCCTCGGTAAAACCGTGATCCACCCCACCCACGTGTCGGTCGTGCACGCCCTGTCTGTCGTGAGCCACGAGGAGTTCCTCGACGCCGCGGTCATTCTCGACAACGTGGGCGGCGGAGCCAGCGCGTCCCCGTACGGCAACAAGATGAACGAGGCCAAGCCGCACTCCGCGTGGGCGCACAAGACGATGCTGCGCGCCGACGCCTTCGGGGTGGCCTCGGAGTCCACCACCTTCGTCGACCTCCTCGAAGCGAGCATGCGGTGACGGTGGCAACGGCCCTCGACATCCACGTGGCCACCGACCACACCCGGAGCATCCTCGGCGTCGACGAACTCGTCGGCATCGCCCTCCGCCACAACCCCAAGCGCGCCCACCTGCTCGTCTCCACGGTGCTCGCCAAACACGTGCCGACGGTGCCCGGCATCGCCCTGGCGGCCGGGGAACTGCTCGGGTTGCTCGTCTCCGCGGTCATCACCGGCGGCTACCCTCCGGCCGCGAACGAGTTGGGCGACCGATTCGCTGTTCTGGTGGCCCGGCTGGCCGAGAAGGCCGAGTCGACGGATGCCGAATCCCTGGCCCAGGCCCACCGCAATCTGACGGACCTCCGCCGCGACATCCGCGCCGCGACGGCGCCGCAACCGGACGTCGTGACGTTCGGCTACGCCGAGACAGCCACCGGCCTCGGCCAGCTCGTCGCGGACGCCCTCGGCGCCTACTACCTGCACTCGACCCGGCACGCGCCGGCCGGGGCGACCCCGTTCGCCGGCTTCGCCGAGGAACACTCCCACGCCACCGACCATGCCCTGCTGCCGACAGACCCGCACTGGCTGCGCGCGGGCGGCACGACGATTCTGGTCGACGACGAACTGAGCACCGGCACCACGGTGATCAACACGATCACGGCGCTGCATGCCCTCATCCCGCAATCGCACTGGGTGATCGCCTCGCTGATCGACCTGCGGTCCCCCGCCGACCTCGGCCGTTTCGACGAGCTGGCGACCACGCTCGGCACCCGCATCTCCGTGGTCTGCCTGGCCGCCGGCTCGATCGGGCTCCCCGCCGACGTGCTTCCCCGTGCCGGCCGGATGATCGAGTCGATGCCCGTCATCACCCCGGCGCCCGCCGCTGCCGGCGAGGTGCACCTGCTCGACTGCACCGACCTCGCCCCGCTGCGAAGCGCCCGATTCGGCACCATGGCGCCCGCGGACGCCGCCCTCGCCGCGGCGGTCGCCGATCGTGTGGCCGCCCTGCTCCCCGCCGGGGAGGCGACCGCGGACGACCGCGGGGTCCTGGTCCTGGGCTCGGAAGAGTTCATCGCCCTGCCGATGCTGACCGCGGACGAGCTCGGACGCGCCGCCACGCCGCTGTTCGTCAGGTTCTCCACCAGCACCCGATCGCCGATCGCCGCCCTCGATGCGGCCGACTACCCGATCAGAAGCGCCATCAGTTTCCGCAGCCACGACACCACCTCCGACGGCGACGGCGTGCGATTCGCCTACAACCTCACCGCCGGCCATCGCCGGTTCGGCACCGTGGTGTTCATACCGGAACCCGGCACCGACCCCGCCCGGCTGACCGGTGCCGACGGCGTGATCGACGCCCTCCGCCGCGTGAGCGACCGCATCGTGGTCGTGCTCCTGACCGCTTCAGCCCCCACCGATGGGATACCCACCCCGTGACCACCAGCCCTCTCCCGCCGGCGGCCGTGCTGCCGCATCCGCTCAGCGGCCCCGCCTTCGGCTCATACGCCGCCGAGGACGTGAGCTGGCTGCTGCAGGACCTGCAGGGCGTTGCCCTCGAGGCACCGGCCGAGGAACGCGAGCACGCCATCCAGACCGGGGCGGCGAACTACGCCGAGTCGTTACCCATCGAGTACCTGCCGTCGCCGGAATACGAGGCGCTCTACCGGGAGGCGCTTCAGCGTTCCGGCCGCCGGCTCGCTGTAGCCGTCGGCGTCGTCACCGACCTGGCCCTCGCCGCCCGCGGTGACCGGCCGGTGTTCGTCTCCCTCGCCCGGGCCGGCACCCCGATCGGCATCCTGATGCGGCGCTGGGCCCAGCAGGCGCGCGGGATCGACGTGCCGCACTACACGATGAGCATCGTGCGCGGCGTGGGGCTGGACCAGACCGCCCTGCGCTACCTCGCCGCCCACCACGATCCGGAGCAGATCATCTTCGTCGACGGCTGGACCGGCAAGGGCGCCATCGCGCGGGAGCTGTCCGCGGCGATCGCCCTGTTCGGCCGGACCGACGGTGTGTTCTTCAGGGACGACCTGGCAGTGCTGGCCGACCCAGGACACTGCGTCACCATCCACGGCACCCGCGAGGACTACCTGATCCCGTCCGCCTGCTTGAACTCCACGGTGTCCGGGCTCGTGTCCCGCACCGTCTTCAACCGGGATCTGATCGGCGAGGACGAGTTCCACGGCGCCAAGTTCTACGCCGAGCTGAGCCCCAACGACGTCTCGGGCGACTTTCTCGACACCGTCTGCGGCTACTTCACCGATGTCGCCGCCGACGTCGCCGCCGGAGTCGCGGCGGCGAGCGGCGAGGACCGCACCCCGTCGTGGGTCGGCTGGAAGGCTGTCGAGAAGATCAGCACCGAGTACGGCATCAACGATGTGAACCTGGTCAAGCCGGGAGTCGGCGAGACCACCCGGGTCCTGCTGCGCCGGGTGCCCTGGAAGGTGCTGGTGCGGGCGGATGCCGTGGCGGATGTCGCGCACGTGCTGCTGCTGGCCGAGCAGCGCGGCGTCCCGATCGAGGTCGTTCCCGACCTGCCGTACAGCTGTGTCGGGCTCATTCGGCCCGGTCGCGGGATTGCGGGTGCACAGTGACCGGCATGCCCCTGGTCGCCTGCGATCTCGACCGCACCCTCATCTACTCATCGCGCGCCTTCTGGCTCGAGACGACCGACGCCCAGGCTCCACCGATCGTCGTCTCCGAGGTCTATCAGGGCGTGCCGATCTCGTTCATGACGCGCGCCGCCGAGCAGCTTCTGCTCGACCTCGCCGCGACCGCCACGTTCGTGCCGGTCACCACCCGCACCGTCGCCCAGTACAGCCGGGTGCAGCTGCCGGGGTCGGTGCCGCGCTTCGCCATCACCACTAACGGCGGCACGATCCTGGTCGACGGTGAGGTCGATCCGGCGTGGTCGCACACACTGCAGGCCCGGTTGGGCGCGGAAGCGGCTCCGTTGGCCGAGGTCAGGGCCCTGCTCGAGGATCCGGCCGCCGGGGAGTGGATTGTGCGGGTGCACACCGCGGAGGACCTGTTCACCTACGCGATCATCGATCGGGAGGCGATGCCCGCGGACTGGATCGCCGGGCTGCACGTGCGGTGCCGGGCGCTCGGCTGGACCGTCTCCGTGCAGGGACGCAAGCTTTACTGTGTGCCGGAAGCCGTGAACAAGAGCGCCGCCGTAGCCGAGGTACACCGCCGGCTCGGCGCCCCCACGGTGCTGGCCGCCGGCGACTCGCTCCTCGACCAGCGGATGCTGGAGGAGGCGCACTTCGCCTTCCGGCCGGCGCACGGCGAGCTGCATGACGCGGCCTTCACCAGGCACAACCTGGCCGTGACCGCCCGGCGGGGCATCCTGGCCGGGGAGGAACTGCTGCACTCAATCACCCGGCAGGTGCTGTCGAGCTGAATTTCTTTCCCGTCCTGTCGATCCAGGCCCGCCCCGTTCGACGCATCATGTAGAGGGACGCACTCGGCGCCCTCCACGAGTGAGGAGAACCCGATGAAGTACATGCTGATCATGCGAGCAACCGAAGCGGCCCGTCAGGACTACGACACGGCGGACATCAATCAGATCATCGAGAAGATGGGTGCATACAACGAGGCCCTGGTCAAGGCCGGCGTAATGCTCGCCGGCGACGGTCTGGCCGACTCGATGGCCGACAATTTTGTGGTCGACTTCGCCGCAGACCCACCCATCGTGACCGACGGCCCCTACGGCGAAACCCACGAGCTGTTCAGCGGCTTCTGGATGATCCAGGTCGCGTCGAAGGAGGAGGCCATCGAGTGGGCGAGCCGGTGCCCGCTCGGACCGGGGTCGAAGCTCGAGGTACGCCGGGTCACCGAGATGAGCGATTTCGGTGAGGCGGCCGACAACCCGATCCTTGCGCAGCAGGAGCTCTGGCGCGCCGAGAGCGGCCAGGTCTAGCGGGCTTCGGCCGGCAGGCTGGGGTCATGGCCGATCCGCGGCGCACCGTGGACGCGGTCTGGCGCATCGAGGGCGCCAGGATCGTCGCCACGCTCGCGAAGATGACCAACGATGTGGTGCTGGCCGAGGATCTCGCCCAGGAAGCGGTGGTCGACGCGCTCAGGCAATGGCCGGAGGCGGGCATCCCCCGGAACCCCGGGGCCTGGCTCACGGCCGTCGCCAAGCGCAAGGCCATCGACACCTGGCGGCGACGCGAACGCCTCGATGAGAGGTACCGGGCGATGGCCCATGATCTGGTGGGCATCGGCACCGCCGCGGATGCTGGGGAACCGATCGATGACGACGTGCTGCGGCTGGTATTCATCGCCTGCCACCCGGTGCTCGCCCGCGAGGCTCAGGTCGCGCTGACGCTGCGGCTGATCGGCGGCCTCACCACCGAGGAGATCGCCCGGCTGTTCCTGGTGCCGGTGGCTACCATCCAGCAGCGCATCCTGCGGGCCAAGAAGACCCTCGCCGCGGCGGGGGTGCCTTTCGAGGTGCCCGACCCGAGCGAGTGGCGGTCCAGGCTCGGCGCCGTGCTCGGGGTGGTCTACCTGATCTTCACCGAGGGTTACGCGGCCACGTCCGGCGACCATTGGCTGCGCGCCGACCTCGCGAACGAGGCGCTGCGGCTTGCTCGGGTACTCGCCGGTCTCACCCCGCGGGAGCCCGAGGCGCACGCGCTGGTGGCCCTGATGGAGCTGCAGGCCTCCAGGTTCGGCGCCAGGGTGCGCGCCGACGGCACGCCCATCCTGTTGGCCGATCAGGACCGCCGCCGCTGGGACCACGGCCAGATCGCCCGTGGGCAGGCCGCCCTCGCCCGCGCCGACGCGCTGGGCCGCAGCCGGGGCAGCTACGCCCTGCAGGCCGCGATCGCCCAGTGCCACGCGAGGGCCCCCAGCGTGGCGGACACCGACTGGGACCGGATCGTGTTGCTCTACGAGGCACTCGGCCGGATCGCGCCGAACCCGGTGGTTGAGCTCAACCGGGCGGTAGCGGTGGCCATGGCGACCGGTCCCGCATCCGCACTGCGCATCGTCGACGACCTCGCCGACGACGGCGCCCTGCGTGGTTCGGCCCTGCTGCCGAGTGTGCGCGGCGAACTACTGGCCCGGCTCGGCCGCGCCCAGGAGGCCCGGGCCGAGTTCCTCACGGCCGCCGCCCTCACCGCGAACACGCGGGAACGTGACGTCCTGCTCGCCAAGGCCGACGCGCAGGGCTAGAGGCGGGCGCGGAGCTCGTCGACGCGGGCGCGGATGTCGTCACGGACCAGTCGCATGCGCTCCATGCCCTCGATGCCGCGCTCGGAGGGCTCGTCCGTGATCCACGTCTCGAACCTCGTTCCGGCCACCTCATCGACCTGCGCCTCAGACCCGACGATCACGACGACGTCGGCAGCAGCCACCATGGACGCGGTGATGGCCTTCGGCTGCTCGTCTCCGACGCGGATTCCCAGCTCGGCCAGTGACTCCACGGACTGAGCGTTCAGGGCCGCCGCGGGCTTCGTTCCCGCCGAGAACACCTCGACACCGTCCCCCGCCGCTGCCCTCATCAGTGCGGCCGCCATCTGCGACTTCCCACCGTTCTTCTGGCAGACGAACAGAACGGATGGGATACGGGTCTCGGTCATGCCGCAATCGTACCCACCGCGGCTTGCGCACCGGTCCGTGCGGGTGCCCACCGAACTATGCGAGGCAGGCGCCGGTATGCGGGTGGCGCGCCACCCGCATACCGGCGCGGCACCCGCAGATCGTGGCGACCGGCCCGCACCCGCACCTCGTAGGCTGAACCCGTGGGGGACACCAGAGAACGCGCAGTGGTAGCCGGGGCATCCGGGTTCATCGGCCAGAGACTCGTTCGCGAGCTCCGCGACCAGGGCTACGAGGTCGCCCGCATCGGCCGCACCGGGCCCGACGGGCGCTGGGACGACGACACCGCCGTGCGGGAGCTGATCGACGGTTCCGCCCTGGTCATCAACCTGGCCGGCAAGAGTGTCGACTGCCGGTACACCGACCGCAACCGCACCGAGATCCTGCACTCCAGGGTCAACACCACCCGGCAGCTCCGCGAGGCCATCCAGACGAGCGCGCGGCCGCCGCGGGTGTGGCTGAACGCGAGCACCGCCACCATCTACAGATACGCGATGGACCGCCCGATGACCGAGACCCACGGCGAGATCGGCTCCGGCTTCTCGGCGGACATCGCCCGCAACTGGGAGGACGAGCTCTTCGCCGGTGTCCTGCCCGGCACCCGCCGGGTGGCGCTGCGGATGGCCATCGTGCTCGGTGACGGTCCCGCCACCGCGATTCTCGCGCGCCTGGCACGCCTCGGGCTGGGTGGGCCGCAGGTCGACGGGTGGTGGTTCCCGCACCGGCGCTACCGCGGCATCGGCACTCAGCCGAGCGGAGACGGCACGGCGCCGACCCATCACTCCCGCGGGCGGCAGCGCTTCAGCTGGATCCACATCGACGATGTCATGGCATCCATTCGGTTCATCGTCGCCCACGACGGACTCGCCGGGCCGGTCAACCTGGCCGCGCCGCACCCCAGCGACAACCGCACGCTCATGGCGACGCTACGCCGCCGGGTGGGCGCCAGGCTCGGCTTGCCGGCGTTCCGTTGGATGCTGGAACCGGCCATGTGGCTGCTGCGCACCGAACCCGAGCTGGTGCTCAAGAGCCGCTGGGTGGAACCGGAACGCCTGGTCGCCGCCGGATACCGGTTTGCCTGGCCTGAACTCGAGCCGGCCATCTACGATGTGGTCGCTAGATCGGCACGACCATGACCGGGAATCGTGCCCGCGGCTCCGTCACCGCCGTGGCAGTCCGCGTCGCGCGGAGGATCGTCCAGGCGACCCTCAAAACGGCTCTGGTGATCGTCGACGCGCTGAACATCGGCCCCGGCTCCGCGACATCGTCGGTGGCGCACCTGCCCGTCCTGCTTCCGCGCCCGGGCGGGGACGAGCCGTCCGCCGCCCAGCCCCGCAGGAAGCCGCGTTTTCGCCGCCGCCGCCCGCGTCGCTCCAACTAGGCAGCAGCCCCGCGCCGAATCGTCTAGTCCCCACCGAATTGCGGATGCGGGTCACAGCCGCACGTCACTCCGCGAAATCGGAGCTAGAGTGTTTTTCATGCCTCAGATACGCATCAAAGACGCGGCCGCGTTCTTGAGTGTCAGCGACGATACCGTGCGCCGGTGGATCGACAACGGCGTGCTGCCCAGCTCGAAGGACGCCTCGTCCCGCACCGTGGTCGACGGCCTGGCGCTGGCCCAGCTGGCGCGCACTAACGCGGTGCTCCCGGAGGATCCGTCCGGAATCGGCCGGTCCGCCCGCAACCGGTTCGTGGGCCTCGTGACCGACATCGTGATGGACACCGTGATGGCCCAGGTTGAGATCCAGTGCGGCCCGCACCGCGTGGTCTCGCTGATGAGCAGTGAAGCCGTACGCGAACTCGGCCTGGAACTCGGCTCGGTCGCCATCGCCGTGGTCAAGGCCACGACGGTCATCGTCGAAACACCCCAGGGGCGAGTCTGACCGTGGCCCGCGTCACCCGCAGCCTCGCGACCGCAGTCGTGATCAGCCTGACCCTCACCGGATGCGGGTCCGCGACCCCGTCACCGACCGGCTCCGCCGCCGCGCTCGGGGGCGACATCACGGTCTACGCCGCCGCGTCGCTGCAGGGCACCTTCACCGAGCTGGCCGCGTCCTTCGAAGCCGCCAACCCGGGCACCACGGTGGTGCTGAACTTCGCCGGCTCCTCCGCCCTCGTCACCCAGATCATCGAGGGCGCCCCGGCCGACGTTTTCGCCTCGGCAGACACCGATAACATGGCCAGGCTCACGGATGCGGCGCTGGGCGACGGCGAGCCCGTGGACTTCGCCACCAACGTCCTGACCATCGCGGTGCCGCCGGGCAACCCCGCGGGTATCACCGACCTCACCGACCTGACCAGACCCGACGTCAGGCTCGTCGCCTGCGCCCCCGAGGTACCCTGCGGCGCCGCGGCCGAGACCGTGGCCGCGAGCGCGGGGGTCACGCTCAGCCCGGTGAGCGAAGAATCATCCGTCACCGATGTGCTCGGCAAGGTCACCTCGGGTGAAGCGGACGCCGGCCTGGTCTACGTCACCGACGTCGCCGCCGCGGGCGCCGCGGTCGAGGGCATCGAGTTCGCCGAGGCCGCCAGCGCCGTCAACACCTACCCGATCGTGCCCGTGACCGGCTCGGCATCCGTTGACGTGGCCCGGGCGTTCGTCGACTACGTCACCGGCAGCGCCGGCGCCGCCGTGCTGCGCGCCGCGGGCTTCGGGGCGGCGTGATCTCATGACGGTTCCCCGTTGGGTCTTCGCCGTGGCCGGCCTCGGCGCGGTCTTCGTGCTACTGCCGCTCGTGGCGATGGTGCTCAGGGTGAACTGGACCGAGTTCGTTCCGCTGATCAGCTCGGAGTCCTCGGTCGCCGCGCTGCTTCTCAGTCTGCGCACCTCGCTGGCGGCGACCGCGTTGTGTGTAGTCTTCGGCGTGCCGATGGCGTTGGTCCTGGCCCGCACCGACTTCTGGGGGCAGAAGGTGCTCCGCTCGCTGGTGTTGCTCCCCCTCGTGCTCCCCCCGGTCGTCGGCGGCATCGCGCTGCTCTACACCTTCGGCCGCCGGGGACTGTTGGGCAAGACCTTCGAACTCCTGGGCATCGAGATCGCCTTCTCCACCACCGCCGTCGTGATCGCGCAGACCTTCGTCGCCCTGCCGTTCCTGGTGCTGAGCCTGGAGGGCGCCCTGCGCACGGTGGGCAGCCGGTACGAAGCCGTCGGCGCCACCCTCGGCGCCAGCCCCACCACGGTGCTGCGCCGCATCACCCTGCCCCTGGTGCTGCCGGCCGTGCTGTCGGGCGCCGTGCTGTCGTTCGCCAGGGCACTGGGCGAGTTCGGCGCCACCCTCACCTTTGCCGGCAGCCTGCAGGGCACCACCCGCACCCTGCCGCTGGAGATCTACCTGCAGCGGGAGACCGACCCGGACACCGCCGTGGCGCTGTCACTGGTGCTGGTGGTCGTGGCCGTCATCATCGTCAGCCTCGCCCATCGCACCGGTGAGCCCTCCCGCCGTCGGGCACGGGCGCTCTCGTGACCTTCTCCCTCGACCTGCACGTCGCCGACCGCGACGTCAGCCTGCACCTGGACGTGGCGGCCGGCGAGACCGTCGCGATCCTGGGGCCCAACGGCGCCGGCAAGTCCACCCTGCTGGGCACCATCGCCGGGCTGGTCACCCCCGACTCCGGGCGTTGCGAGCTGAACGGCACCGTCTTGTTCGACCTGCCGGGCGCCGGGCGTCGCCCCCGCACCTGGCGGCCCCCACACCAGCGCGGTGTCTCCCTGCTCGCCCAGGAGGCGCTGCTGTTCCCGCATCTGAGCGTGCTCGACAACGTCGCCTTCGGCCCCCGCAGCGCGGGAGCGCCCTCGGGCCGGGCTCGCCAGATCGCGACCCACTGGCTCCGCGAAGTGGATGCCGAACAGCTGGCCGCCCGGCGCCCGGCCGAGCTCTCCGGCGGGCAAGCTCAGCGGATCGCGGTGGCGCGGGCCCTCGCATCCGACCCCGGCCTGTTGCTGCTCGACGAACCGTTGGCCGCCCTGGACATCTCGGTGGCGCCGGCGGTGCGGCGGATGCTGCGCCGCGTGCTGGCCGGCCGCAGCGCGCTGATCGTGACCCACGATGTGCTCGACGCCTACACCCTGGCCGACCGCGTGGTGATCGTCGAGGGCGGCCGGATCGTCGACCAGGGCACCCCGGCCGAGGTCTTCGACCGGCCGCGCAGCGCCTTCGCGGCCGGTCTGGCGGGCCTGAACCTGCTCACCGGTGTGCGCCGGGGCACCAACCTGATCACGGCGGATGCCGCGGCCCCAGTCGCGAACATCCCCGAGCCGGGCGTGGCCGACGGGGCACCGCTGTCTTTGGCGGTCCGTCCGGGCGCAGTGTCGGTGTCGATCGACCCGCCGGCCGATTCGCAGCTCAGCAGCGTGCGAGCCGAACTGATCGACCTCGAGCCCCGGGGCGACTTTGTTCGGGCACGGAGCGCCGTGCTGGCCGCGGACGTCAGCCCGAAGGAGGCCGCGCAGCTCGACGCCGCCGTGGGCTCCCCGGTCTGGTTCTCGTTTGCGACGGCCGCCGCCACGCTGTACCCCACCGTGCCCTCCGACCGGACCACGTCGTCGTGATCCACCCGGACGTGTCAGGGGCCATGGCCCTGTTCGGGTCGTTGTGCGGTCATTCGGAGACTGCGGCCGCCGAGAACGACATCGACAACGTGGACTACGGCGGCGCCGTTGCCCGGATCGGAACTCGACGCCTGCGGTTCCGGGTAGGCCGGGTGACGCCCCGCAAGGTCGGCCTGTTCGTCGCCGTCTGGCAGCGATCGCCCACCGGTTCGACCGAACCTTTCCCGGTCGACGACGTCGACCACCTGGTCATCCTCACCCGGGAGGGGCTGCACTCCGGTCAGTTCGTATTCCCGCGCTCCGCGCTGCAGCGTCACGGCATCGTGTCGGTGGCGGGCCAGGGCGGCAAACGCGGCTTCAGGGTCTATCCACCGTGGTCGCGCACCAGCAACGCCCAGGCCATCCGCACCCAGGCGTGGCAGGGCGCGTTCTTCCTCGACACCAGCGACGGCGTCGACCTCGAGCGGCTGCGTGAACTTCTCGACCCCTGAGCCCGCACGCACCGGCACGGGGCAGGCGCGCTGGTGTCGTGGCGATGCGACTGACCGGCCTACCGAACAGCGGTGGTGATGAGGCGTTCCAGGCGCACGATGCCGGCGTAGCGGCCGGCGTTGTCGGTGACGATCAGGGGATCGTAGCGATGCGTGCTGTCACGGGTGATCGCGCGCAGCAGGGCATCCCGAACCGGGGTGTCCAGGTTCACCCGCACGGCGCCGGTCGTGACCCCGAGGTGGGCGCTCTCACTGTCGAGAACCGAGACGGGCCGGCCATGGTGGTCGATGAGCACCACGGTGCGCACCTCCGCGTGATCGGTGAAGATCCGGGCTGCGGCGGCCACCGACTCCGCGCCGGGGGCGATGTCGAGCAGATCGCGCACGACGGGAACGGGCTGCCGCTCCGCACTGGGCACCACCGGCCTGGCCAGGTCGGGCCAGGCGGGACCGGGCCGGGCGAGGTAGTAGCCCTGCGCGAGCGGCACCCCGAGGGCGGTGATGGTGTCGTACTCCGCCGCTGTTTCGATGCCCTCGGCCAGCACCCAGGAGTCGATGCGGTTGGCGAAGGTGCCGATCATCTCGACCAGCGCGCGTTTCGCCTCGTCGGTGTCGATGCCCTGGATGAGTTCCCTGTCGAGTTTGATCAGTGCGGGTTTGAGCGCCAGCAGGCGGCTGAGACCGGCGTAGCCCGAGCCGAGGTCGTCAACGGCGATCAGGCCGCCGGCAGCACGGATGGCGTCGAGCTCGGGCTCGAGGTCGGCCGCGGAGTCGATGGCGGACTGTTCGGTGAGCTCGACGAACACCCCGGTGAGGTCGGCCTGGTCCCGCCAGACCTGCCGGATCGCGTCATGGCCGAGCACGTGCGGTGACACGTTCACGGTGATGAAGCAGTTGGTCGGCACCGAGCCGCGCTCGGCGAGGATGACCCGCAGACAGCGCGCCTCGATCTCCGCGGACCGGTTCGCGGCGCGGGCCTGGGCAAACAGGTCCTCGACGCTGATCCCCGCCGGCATTTCGAAGCGGGCCAGGCCCTCGAACCCCACCACGATCCCGCGGGCGGTGTCCACGATCGGCTGGAACGCCGCCGTTACGCCCGTTCCGGCGCTGACAGCGTCCAGCAGGGCGGCCCACTCGGTGGCGGGGAGCGGTGTCGTCAGGAGACGACCACGATCCGGTCCGTGACGCTCTGGACCAGCTCGGGGCTCACGGTGCTGATGCCGTGCACCGCGCTCGCGTGCTGGGCGACGAGAACGAGAATTTCGTCATCGGTGGAACTGACCCAACTCGCCGTGCACCCTGGCACCACATCTCCGCACGCGAATGACTTCATGACGTTTTCCCCTGTCGTTGCTGCCACCGGGGCGATTCCCTGGTCACTGAGGCTTCCGAGTGTAGTTCGGCGCGACGTGATGTGCGGATTGGGCTAGTACCGCACCTCGTCGATGGGGCCGCCGCCGGCGAGGTCCTCGAGCAACAGCTCGGGGTGGTCGCGCACGGTGTTGCGCAGCCGCCACGGGGTGCTGAACAGGGCCAGCAAGGTGCCGTCGCTGCGGCGGAGCACCTCCACCTGGCGGTCGTGGCCCAGGATCAGCGCGCTTTCCTTGTCGGTGCGCCGGGCCAGCTGGTACGGCAGCACGTCGCTGCGGATGGCGGCGCCGAAGTCGTGCGACATCCGCTCTTCGACGACCTCGAACTGCATCGGGCCGACGGCGCCGAGCACCGGGGCCTGGTCGCCGCGGAGGTCCGAGCGCATCACCTGGATGACACCCTCGTGGTCGAGCTGGTCGATACCGCGGCGGAACTGCTTGTGCTTACTGGTGTCGGCGGGGCGCACGGCGCGGAAGTGCGCGGGGGCGAACATCGGCAGCGGCGGGAAGGTGACCGCGGGGCTGCCCTCGTGGATGGAGTCGCCGACCCGCAAAGCGGAGGCGTTGACCAGGCCGACGATGTCGCCGGGCCAGGCCTCCTCGGCCACTTCGCGGTCCTTGCCGAACAGCTGCTGGGCGTACTTGGTGGCGAACGGCCGGCCGGTGGCGGAGTGGGTGACGACCATGCCACGGCGGAACTGGCCGGAGCAGACCCGCACGAATGCGACGTAGTCGCGGTGCGAGGAGTTCATGCCGGACTGCACCTTGAACACGAAGCCGGAGAACGGGCTGGTCACCGGGCGGTGGCCGCCGTCGGCGTCCAGGCGCGCCTCGGCAGGCGGGGCGAAGTCCACCAGGGTGTCCAGGATGTGCTGCACACCGAAGTTGAGCACCGCGGCGGAGAACAGCACCGGGGTGGTCACGCCGTCGAGGAACAGTTCCTCGTCGTGGTTCTGGCCTTCCTCGGTGAGCAGTTCGGACTCCTCGGCGGCGGCGACCCAGGCGTCACCCTCGACTGCGGCGGCCTCTTCGGCGGTGGTGCGCTCGGAGTCGGCGCGGGTGGCGCCGCCGGCGGTGCGGTTGAAGCGGATGAAGTCGCTGCTGTCCCGCTCGATCACACCGCGGAAGTCGCCCGCGATGCCCACCGGCCAGGTCAGCGGGGTGGGGATCAGGCCGGTGCGGGTGCGGATCTCGTCCATCAGGTCGAGGGCGGCGGAGCCCGGCCGGTCCCACTTGTTGATCACGGTGATGACGGGCAGGCCCCGCTGCTTGCAGACCTCGAAGAGCTTCATGGTCTGCACCTCGAGGCCCTTGCTGGCGTCGACGAGCATCACGGCGGCATCCACCGCGGAGAGCACCCTGAAGGTGTCCTCGGAGAAGTCGGCGTGGCCGGGGGTGTCGACGAGGTTGATCACGCTGTCGCGGTACTCGAACTGGATGGCGGCGGAGGTGATCGAGATGCCACGCTCCTGTTCCATGGTCATCCAGTCGGAGACGGTGCCGCGCCGGCCGGCCTTGCCGTGCGTGGCGCCGGCGGTGGTGATGGCCCGCGCGTGCAACAGCAGCGCCTCGGTGAGCGTGGACTTGCCCGCGTCGGGGTGCGAGATGACGGCGAAGGTACGCCGGCGCACGGCCTGAGCCTCGACCTCTTTCGGGGACACCTCGGTGCCCGGGGTCACGGTTGCTTCAGCCACTGCTCGGTTCCTACCTCTATATGTCTGTCAATGCGCCGCTTGCGCGCACGCGTCCTTCAAACCTAACCTGCGCGGCTGTTCACCCGCTCCCCGCTAATTGTTACCATCCTTTACAAACAGAGTCGGCGCGTGGGACAATGTCCTCACAGGCAGTTGATACAGCATGAGCACCCTCGTGGCCGGTTTCTTGCCCCGCGACACTCGCCGACCGCTGAGGAGCCCCAGCCATGACCGCCGTGACCCTCACTTCGGTTCTCGCCCAGGCCCTCCCGCTCGGCGCCGGCGAGCCGGTGATCGCCGTGGATGTGGGCGGCACCGACACCAAGGCCGCGCTCTTCGACACCTCCGGCCGGATGCTCGGACTCAGCCGCACGCCGACACCGCTGGACGGCGAGCGCACGGCCTTCTCGGTGATCGCCCGGGTGCAGGAGCTCACGCTGCAGTTCGCCGCGGATTTTCCCGCGGTGCGGCCCCGGGCGGTGGGCCTGCTCGCCCCCGGCCTCGTCGACGACGACGCGGGCATCGGCGTGCTCTCCACCAACCTGCACTGGTCCAACGTGCCCTTCAAACAACTCACCGAAGAACTCATCCACCTGCCCACCACTTTCTCGCACGATGTGCGGGCCGCCGGTGAGGCCGAGTTCAGGCTCGGCGCCGCCCGCCCCTATCGCAACGTGGTGGTGTTGGTCATCGGCACCGGGATCGCCGGGTCGCTGTTCATCAACGGCCGGGCGCACACCGGCGGCGGCTACGCGGGCGAAATCGGCCACTCGATAGTGCACCCGTCCGGTCCGCTCTGCGGCTGCGGCTCCCGGGGCTGCCTGGAGACCGTGGCCTCGGCCGGCGCGATAGTGCGCCGCTACGAAGAGGTCACCGGCATCCGGTTGAGCGGGGCCCGCGAGGCTCTGGCCCTGGCCCGCACCGGCGACCCCGCGGCGGCGCTGATCTGGAGCGAGGCACTGGATGCGCTCGCCCTGAGCATCGCCCAGCTGGCCGCGATCCTCGCCCCGGAAGCGATCGTGATCGGGGGCGGCCTGGCGCAGGCGGGCGACCAGCTGTTCGTGCCGCTGCGTGAGAGGGTGAGCGCCCTGCTCAGCTTCCACCGGCGTCCGGTGATCCTACCGGCGTCGATCGGCGAGAACGCCGGCCTGCTCGGCGGCGCGCTGCGGGCGCGCGACCTGGTGAGCTAGACCGGCTCGGCGGTCACCGGCTCGGCGGTCAGGGGCACCGCGGTCGGGGGCACCGCCGCCAGCAGCTCCAGCAGCGCCCGCCCGGCCAGCCTCGACGCACCGAAGGTGGCGATGTCGGCGTAGCGCAGGTCGTCCGACGGCCAGCCCATGTCGACCACGAGAACATCACGGCGGTCGGCGCGCAGCGTATCCACCAGGTCACGAATGAACGGATGCCGGTGGTTGTCCTTGCCGATCACGACCACGGCAGAGTCGGCCGAGAGCTCCAGCGCCCCGCTGTCCTCTGCGCTGCGTGCGAGGAGAGGCCTGGCCAGCCACACGGTCGCGAGGTCCGACTCCGGATGCGCGGCCACCTCGGCGAACGGCCCCCAGGGCGCCAAGCCCACGGCGATGTTCGTGACGGTGTCGAGGCGAACCACGGGGAAGGTCTCCGGAACCGCCGCGAGCCACCGCTTCGCGTGGTCGTTGATCGCGAAGGAGGCACGGATCCGCCCGGTATCGAAGCTGGGTTCCGGCATCGTCAGCGCGGCAGCCGGGAGCTGGATGTCCAGGGTGTCGTCGCGGATTCCGGCCGCGAGGCGGTGCACCCGGCCGGCCGCCTCGGCGAGACGGGCCTCGGTGAGGGTTCCGGCGTCGACGGCGGCCAGGATGGCGGCCTCGATCTGGTCGAGCTGCTCGGCGGTGTTCTCGGTGCCGATGCAGAGCAGGTCGCAGCCGGCGGCGAGGGCGGCGGCGGCGGCCCCCGGGATGCCCAGGATGCCGCTGGCACCCTTCATATCCAGGGCGTCGCTGACGATGACGCCGGTGAAGCCCAGTTCGGTGCGCAGCAGGCCGCCGAGCACCCGCGTCGAGAGTGTTGCGGGGTTCTCCGGATCGATTTGGGGCAGCAGGATGTGCGAGGTCATGATGGTCTTCGCGCCGGCGGTGATCGCGGCGTTGAAGGGCACCAGCTCCCGCTCGCGCAGGGTCGACGGCGGCAGGTCGACGACGGGCATGGCCAGGTGGGAGTCGAGGGCGGTGTCACCGTGGCCCGGGAAATGCTTGGGGCAGGCGGCGACCCCGGTGGACTGCAACCCGCGCACCCAGGCGGCGGAGTGCAGGCCCACCCGCACCGGGTCGACGCCGAAACTGCGCACGCCGATCACCGGGTTGTCGGGGTTGGAGTTGACGTCGGTGTCCGGCGCGAAGGTGAGGGTGCAGCCGGCCTTCCGCAGCTCCCAGCCGACCTGCCGGCCGACTTCCTCGGTGTAGCCGAGGTCGTCGATCCGGCCGAGGATGGCGTTGCCCGGATACGGCGAGCCCGAGGAGAAGTAGAGCCGGGTGACGTCGCCGCCCTCCTCGTCGATCGCGATGACCGCGAGCGGATTCGCGGCGCGGATCGAGTCGGTCAGCGCCCGCAGCTGGGCGATCGAGACGATGTTCTGCCCGAACAGGCACACGGCTCCGAGTCCGTCCTGCAGGCGCAGGCGCAACCAGTCCGGCAGCACGGTGCCCACGAAGCCCGGCATCAGGGTCGCCCGGATGTTCCTGCGCACCGGGGAGTCGTCGCCGTGGCCGCCGGTCATCCCTTGACCGCCCCGCTGACCAGTCCGCTGGTCATTCTGCCCTGCACGAAGAGGAAGAAGATGATCACCGGAATGGCCACCATGGTGGACGCCGCCATCACCTGGCCCCAGTCGGTGGCCCGGCTTGCGCTGGCCTGGATGAAGCCGCGCAGCCAGAGCGGAAGCGTCTGGCTGGAGTTGTCCTGCAACAGCACCAGGGCCACGGTGAACTCGTTCCAGGCCTGCAGGAACGCGTAGACGCCCGAGGCCACCAGGCCGGGGGCGAGGAGGGGGAAGGTGATGCGCATGAACGCCTGGGTGCGGCTCAGGCCGTCGATCATGCCCGCCTCCTCGAGGTCGGCGGGGACGCCGGCGACGAAGCCGCGCAGCATCCAGATCGTGAAGGGCACGACCGCGGCGATGTAGATGATGCTCACGCCCACGATCGAATTGAGCATGTTCAGGCTGCCCATCAGCTTGTACTGAGCGATGAAGAGCCCCTCGGCTGGGAGCATCTGGATCAGCAGCACGGCCAGGACGAACGCCTTGCGCCCGCGGAATCTGAACCGGCTGATCGCCAATGCCCCGAGGAAAGCGAAGAGCAGGCAGAACACCACGGTGATGAGGGCGATGGCCGTGCTCATGCCCAGGGCGGGCAGGAAGGTGCCGCCCGAAAAGACCGCGACGAAGTTGTCGAGGGAGCCGCCGAACGGGAGCCAGGTCGGGGTGGTGCTCTGCAGCACCACGTTGGGCAGCAGCGACGAGTTGAGCATCCAGTAGACCGGGAACACCCAGATCAGGGAGACCACGATGCCGATCACGCCCAGCGCGATCCGGCCAGGGCGGATGCGCCGGTTGCCGCCGCCGCCCTTCCGGCCGGTCGGCGGGAGGTCGGGCCGGGGCCGCGAGCCGGCCGGCGGGGCGGATGCGCCGGTGGATTGGACCGTCGAGGTCATGATTCGTCCTCCTTGAGCATGCTGCGTACGTAGAACCAGCTCAGGGCCACGGTCAGCACGAGCACGAAGATCGAGACGGCGCTGGCCATCGCGAAGTCGCTGGAGCCGACGCCGAGTTGGTAGATGTAGGTGCCGAGCAGGTTGGTCTCCGAGGCGATCGACCCGACGTCCTGCAGCAGGCGGATCTGGGTGAACACCCGCAGGTCCCAGATCACCTGCAGCAGCAGGATGATCGCGAGCACCGGCCGGATGATCGGCACGATGATGTACCGGAGCCGCTGGGCCAGCGTGGCGCCGTCCAGCTGGGCGGCCTCGAGCACCTCTGTGGACACCTGGGTGAGGCCGGCGTAGATGGAGAACGCCACGAACGGCACGCTCATCCAGACCACGATGACCATCGCCACGAAAAAGAACGACAGCGGGTTGGCCAGCCAGTTGTGGTTCTGGAAGTCCAGGCCCATACCGGTCAGAACCGAGTTCAGCACCCCCCGGCGCCAGTCGATGAGCCAGTTCCAGACCGTCATCGCCGCGACGACGGGCATCGCCCAGGCCAGCAGCAACGAGATCTGCAGGGTGATGCGCACGCTGGTGTGCACGGCGTTCATCAGCAGCGCCATCAGGGTGCCGATGGCCATGGTGACCGCGGCGGTGACCAGGCAGAAGGCCAGCGACCGAGCCACCACGGTCCACATGTACGGGTCCGTGAACAGGGTCACGTAGTTGTCGAACCAGACGAATTCCGGGGGTTGGCCGAACTGCTGGGAGAGTCCGAACCTCTGCATCGAGGTGATGAACTGCCAGACCAGCGGATAGCCGAGCGCCAGGATCAGGATGGCGCAGGCCGGGATGACCAGCAGGTACGGCGTTGATCTGCCCCTTTTTCGGGGCCTGGCCGGCCGCGGCGGATCGGCCTGGCCGAGCACGAGGTTCTGCGTGGTCACGCCGACCCTCCTTTCGTTGTTCGATTCGTCTGGTTCGACAGGCTGCCGGCTATTCGCCGTTCAGCATCGGGGTGAGCTTGTCGTCGTATTCCTTGGCGAGTGCCTTCAGGTCGGTGGAGCCCTCGATCTTGCTGAAGAACTCTTCCATCACGAGGGAGCCTTCGACCGTGGCCCAGCCGGGCGCTGCCGGGGTGAGCTTCGAGTTCGAGGCCGAGGCGATCAGCGCCTGGGCGAACTGGTCGTCGCCGAGCGAGTCCACGTAGTCGCTGTTCGCCGGGCCGAGGCCGTTCTGGCCGAGCATCATCTGGTACTCCTCCGAGTAGATGATCCTGAGGAGGCTCTTGGCCAGCTCGGGGTTCTTGCTCGTCGCAGAGATGCCGATGTTGGATCCGCCGGCGAAGACCGGGGCGGGCTTGCCGTCGTTGCCTGGCAGGGCGAAGACCGCGTTCTTGGTGTCATCCCAGGTGCGGGTGGCCTTGCCGTCGGCGTCGGTGCCGAGAGTTCCGATCGACCAGTGCGCCCAGGTGGGGGCCATGATCGTGGCGGCGGACAGTGAGGTGTTCGACGTGACGGCGCCCTCGGCATCCTTGATCTCGTCGCTGTCGTTCAGGTAGATGTACTGGTTGGAGTCCTTGGCGTCGTTGGGCGCGTTGGAGGCTGACTTGTACAGCTCCTGCAGCTGGGCGAGGCCGGTCAGGGTGTTCTCCGAGGCCAGCGTCGAGGTCCAGGTGCCGTCCTTGACGGTGGCGAGTTCGCCGTCGTTGGCGAAGATCCAGGAGATGCCGTTGCGCCAGTCCTGACCGCCGAGGTAGAAGCCGGAGAAGTCGGGGATGTTCAGCGGGTTGGCGGCGTTGATCGCGGCGACGCCGGCGTTGAACTCCTCGAGGGTGGTGGGCTGCTCGACTCCGGCTGCCGCCCAGACGTCGGCGCGGGTGAATACGGCGCGGGAGCCGAAGTAGTAGGGCAGGGCGTAGTTCTTGTCGCCCACCATGCCGGCGTCGACGAAGGACTGCAGCAGGTTGGCGCCGCCGAGCTCCTCGTACATGTCGGAGATGTCGAGGAACGCACCCACGTTGGTGAAGGTCGACGACTGGGTGTTGCCCAGCTCGGTGACATCCGGGGTGTTGTTGGCGTCCGGCAGTGAGGTCGTCAGCTTGGTGACCAGGTCACCCCAGTCCTGCTGCTGGATGTTCAGGGTGGCGCCGGTCTGTGCGGTGAATTCGGACTTCAGGTAGTCGCGCAGTTCATCGGGGGTGTCGCCGCCGGCGAGCCAGAGGGTGATGGTCTTGTCGCCGTTGTCGGTGGAGGCGTCGGTGCCTTCATCGGTGGCGGACGAACATCCCGCCAGCACGAGCGCGGACGCAGTGGCCAGCGCGGCGAGAGATGCGAGCTTTCTCTTCATGAGATATTCCTTTCGTGGATTGCCGACGTTGGCGGGCGCCACATCGTTGGTGCAGGGGAAATCCGTCGGCTAGGAAACGCCGAGTTGTGCGGAGAGAACCATGACGGCCGCGCCGCGCAGAACGATGTCCTCCCCCTGCGCGGTCATCCGCAGGGTGAGATCGCCGGTTTCGGTGGCCATGGTCCTCGACCGGAGGGTCTCGACGGTGGCCGCGGAGAGGGCGCCGTCGAGAAGTTCGGGGGGCCCGCTCAACACGATCTCGAGCAGGTTGAGGGCACCGACGACGGGGGCGAGGATGATGCCGAGCCGGCGGCCCGCCTCGGTGAGGATGTCGGAGGTGGCGCGCTCGGCATCCGCCGGGGTAGCCGCCGCGGCGGTGGCGTCATGGATCGCCGCGGTCAGCCGCGGTACGGAGAGCCAGGCCTCGAGGCAGCCGGACTTGCCGCAGGCGCACAGCGGGCCGTCGTCGGTGCCGACCACGACGTGGCCGATCTCACCGGCGGCGAAGCGCTCGCCGAAGATTGCGCGACCGCCGATCAGCAGCCCGGCGCCGACACCGTGGCCCACTTTGACCAGGAGCAGATCGTGGTCGGCGCCGCCGAAGCTGTGTTCGGCGAGCACGGCGGCGTTGGCGTCGTTGACCACCCGAACGGGCAGACCGGTCAGCTCCTGGAGCCGGGCCTGGAGCGGCTGGTCACGCCAGCCGAGGTTGGGCGCGTTGCGCACGACTCCCGCCCGGTCCACGATGCCCGGAGACCCGATTCCGACACCGAGGATCGGGGCGGTGGCCGCGGCGATGACCTGGGCGAGCAGCTCGGCGACAGTGTCGTAGGCGGCCTCGCCGCGGGCGCCGGCCAGGTCGAGTCCCGAGCTGGACAGCACCGCACCGTCAAGACTGAGCACCGCGCCGCGCAACCGGGTGTGACCGGAGAGGTCGAGTGAAACGATCTGAAACGCGGACCGGTTGATGTCGAGCAGGGTGGCGGGCTTGCCTGGACGCGGTTCCTGGCGCTGGCCCAGTTCGATGACGAGGTTCTCCCCCATCAGCTCGCTGATCAGGTCGGAGACCGTCACCCGGGTCAGGCCGGTTTCCCGGGCCAAGTCAGCGCGGCTTTGCAGGCCGGCGCGGTACAGCGTTTGCAGCACCAGGGTGCGGTTGTTCAGGCGGATATGCTCGGGCAAGACCTTCGCGGTGGGGCGGAGGGCTCGGTCCTGGATCGTCCGCGGGGCGCCGGTTGCTGTCATGTTTGTTAGTAAACCTTACGAACGAAATGCGCGCAAGGGAGAACAAACTATTGGTTGGGTTGGTTACCAAGTCGTAACGCGGCGATGCTATCCGCCGCCTGGATGCCCGCCGCGCTCAGCGGGGGAGGCCACGATAGTGCGCGCGAAGCTCGGGGCCGAGGTGCTCGATGGCGTAGCTGAGCATGGTACGGGGCATGCCGCCCGCGTGCAGGTCGAGGAAGCGGAGCAGCAGGTCCCGGTCGACGCGGGCGCCGACCTCGCGCAGCATCCAGCCCACGGCCTTGTGCATCAGCGGCTCGGGATCACCCAGCAGCCGCGCGGCCAAGTCGAGGGTGGTGGTGGCGTCGCCGCGCCGGATGAACGCCGAGGTGGCGATCACCGCCACCCGCCGTTGCCAGAGCACCTCGCTGGCGGCGAGCTCAGCCAGCAGCCCGCGCGGCCGGTCGAACAGGTACTCGCCGAGCAGCCCCGGCGCGGAGGAGTCCACCAGGTCCCAATTGTTCACCCGGCCGGCTCGCAGCTGCGCGAGATAGAACTCGGCGAGAACCCGGCGCCGGGGGTCGTCACGGGTGCGCGGGGCGCTTGCCCGGGCGAATTGCGCCTCCAGGATCAGCAGGGCGGCGAGTCGGTGCTCGTGCACCGGGCCGGCCAGGAGCAGGTCGATCTCGTGCGGCGGCAGGGTGGCGAACCGTGTGACCACCGCTCGGGTCTGCGGCACGGTGACGCCGATGAACACATCACCCTCGGCGTACTGCCCTTGCCCGGTCTGGAAGTACCGGGCGGCCCCGGTGGCGCGCTCCGGATCGGCGATCGCGGCGAGCGCCGCCCGCACCTCGGCCGCGGTGGCACTGCCCGAAACGCGCCCGGCATCCGTCATGGCAGCAGGCTAGCGCCCGGGCGGCCGATCAGCGCCGCGTGGTGCGGATCGCGCCGTAGGCGCGCATCAGCTGGGGCACCACAAGGTACACGGCGACCGGCACCACGACCACCGAGAGCACAAAGGCGCGCAGAACCGGATTCCAGTCGGTGGCGAACGGGGCAATCGCGAAGAATCCGAGCGTCACCAACGGGAAGATGGCGATCCAGGTGATCACGGCCCGCACGTGCACAGACGGGGGTGCGGCACTTCCGCGGGGAGCTGGGGGTAGTGACACTGGGTCTTCCTTTCGAGAGATGAGCGGCCGATGATCACGACCTCGTCCCCCTACAGTGCGGCCGTCGCGAAATTCCTGAAACTATCGTTGCCAAAAGTGGGACACGCTGCTTAGCTGTCCGCATGAGCAGCACTCCCCGGATCAACGACGAGCTGAGTCAGATCGCACCGCGCCTGCGCCGCGCCCGCGAAAAGAAGAACGTCACGCTGGCCGAACTCGCCACCGCAACCGGGATCTCCAAGAGCACGCTGTCCAGGCTCGAGTCCGGGCAGAGAAAGCCCAATCTCGAGCTCCTGTTGCCCATCGTGGCCGCTCTGGCGGTGCCGTTCGAGGAGATCGTCAGCCCGCCCAGGGTGCAGGACCCGCGAGTACCGCAGCGGCCCACGCGGGCGGATGGCCGCACCCTCACGCCCCTCTCACAGCACCAGGGTGAGCCCCAGGCCTTCAAGATCGTCATCCCCGCCACCGATCGGGAGCCCGCACCCCGCACCCACACCGGGTACGAGTGGATCTACGTGCTGTCCGGTCGCCTGCGGCTGATCCTCGGCGAGCACGATGTGGTCCTGGGCACGGGTGAGGCGGCGGAGTTCGACACCCGCAATCCCCACTGGTTCGGCTCCACCGGCACCGATTCGGTGGAGATCCTCTCCATGTTCGGCAAGCAGGGCGAACGCATCCACCTGCGTGCCCGGTCGACATCGGCGACGTCGAGCTAACCGTTCGGTCGGTGCAATCACGCGCCAAACCGGGCCAAGACGGCGATTCGCTGCGGAGGCTCGCATGAAAATGCCGTCAACCCCCGGTTACGCTGGGGGCGGCGCACACCGGAGCATTCCAGTTCAGTGCGCCGCACGCACGTCGCGCCCGCGGCACTCACGAGGACGGGAGGTTCCCATGTCGAATTACATTGCAGATGCACTGGTCGGTGAGCCCGAGGTTCTCGAGGACACCCTGGTCGCCGACCTGACCGGCTCGCCCGCCTGGCTGCGGCTCAAGAACGCCGCCGCCGCCCTGCAGACCGTGCAGGCTCAGGACGGTTCGATCCCCGAGGCCGGCGCCCATGCGGATTCGCAGGCGTCCGTCGCCGAGATCACCGGCGCGGTCACCGAGTTGGCGCCGCAGTTCCCGCACGATGCCGCCTACCTGGCCACCGTTGTGGTCGACTTCGACCGCTGGGCGGCCGGCGGCTTCGGCGTGCCCGACTTCTACGACTCGCTGCTGGCCTTCCAGCCGCAGCAGCACCGGGAGGACGGCATTCGGCACCTGGTGGTGTTTCCGATGTACACCCAGAACGGCAGCCCCAACCGGCTCGTCGAGGCGGTGCTCATCGAGGTGCTCTGGCCGGAGTTCGTGGCCGAGCTCGAGACCGAGTACACCAACAAGCTGTTCGTGCCCATCCGCTTTCTCGACTTCACGGCCGGGTACGACACCAACTCGGCGGTGCTCTTCCCCGAGACCGTGGCGATGCGGCAGATCCCCACGTTCACCTGGGGGGCCATCTTCGCCGACCGGGAGGCCGCGAGGTTCCGCAGGGTGGTGCGCGCCGCGGCCGAGATCACCAGGCTGGAGCTGCCCGCCGAGGCCGAGGCGCTGCTCGACGACCAGCACCTCACCGAAGAGACCTTCGTGATGTGGGACCTCATCCACGACCGCACCCACATGCGCGGCGACCTGCCCTTCGACCCGTTCATGATCAAGCAGCGGATGCCGTTCTTCCTCTATTCACTCGAGGAACTGCGCTGCGATCTCACGGCGTTCCGCGAGTCGGTGAAGATCGAACGAGACGAGGCCGCCAGCCCCGAGGCCCGCCGGCACGCGAAGCTGGTGCAGTACGCGGTCATTTTCGACCGTATCTTCAGGTTCTCGATCACCGGCAGCCGGGTGCGCAACTATGACGGCCTCGGCGGCCAGCTGCTGTTCGCCTGGCTGCACCAGCACCACGTGCTGCACTGGACCGACACCGCGCTCTCCTTCGACTGGGAGGCGGTGCCCGATGTGGTCATCGCGCTCGGCGCCCAGATCGACGAGCTCTACTGGGCGTCGATCGACCGGCCGAAGAAGGCGCACTGGCTGGCCGCCTACGAGATGCTGACGAAGACGCTCACGCCCAACCCGGCGTCGGCGTGGGCTCGTGGGCTGCCGCTCGAGGTGCTCGCCGGCGCGCCGAAGGGGTACACCGACCTCGTCCTTGACGACGAGTTCCCGCTCTCGATGTTCTTCGAGGCGCTCGACAAGAAGATGAAACCCGTCATCGAGTCGACCAGGGGCATCACGGCGGATGCGTAGGCTCACGCTGGTCGACCCGTCCGGCGATCCCGGCCAGCCGGGGGCTGCCGGGCACACCGTGCTGATCGCCGGGGCCACCAGCACCGCCGGGGTGGCCGTCGCGGCCGCCCTGGCGGGTGCCGGGGCCCGGGTGCTGGCCGTGGGCTCCAACGAGGAACGGCTGGCGCGGGTGCTCGAGGTGGCGCCTCAAGCCTCCGTCTACGTCGCTGACCTGACCGATTTTGCGGCGGTGACCGCCCTCGCCGCCACCGTGCACACCGAACACGGACCCGTCGACGGGCTCGTGCACCTGGTGGGCGGCTGGCGTGGCGGCGGCGGGCTCGACGGTCAGACCGACGAGGACTGGGACTTTTTGCACCAACGCGTCGTGCAGACGCTGCGCAACACCACTCGCGCGTTCAACGCCGATCTGCTGGCCTCGTTCACCGGCCGGCTGGCGATCGTGTCGTCGGTGTCGGTGGATGCGCCCACCCCCGGCGGCGCCAACTACGCCAGCGCCAAGGCCGCCGCCGAGACCTGGACCCGGGCTGTGGGCCACGGTTTCGCCAAGGCCGGCGACACCGCCGCGGCCGTGGTCTTCGCCGTGCGCGCCCTCGACGGACTCGAGCCCCGGCTGGCCGCCGAGGTCGTGGCCCTCTGGGACTGGCCCGCCGCGTCCCTGAACAACACCCGCCGCATCCTCACCCCCGGACCGGCAGCCCCGGCCGGCGCAACCATCGAACCTCCCCCTGGGGGCTGATTCGCCCGCGACGCGTCGGCGCTAGCGTGGGGGCATGACTGCCGAAGCCCGCACCGAACCGGTCACCGACCTGCTGGCCGACCCGCTGGCCGACGGATGGCGGCGGCCGCGCGGCCCCCGCTCCGCGTACCGGGTGGATGCCTGGGTGGCGCTGGCGCTGGCCGGCGGCACCGCCCTGAGCATCTCGCTGAGCCTCGGCACCGGGCTCATGGGCGATGCGCCGTGGTGGCAGGTAGTGATCTGGGTGGCCCTCATCGCTCTGCCGCTGGCGGCCCGCCGCCGCTGGCCGGAGGCCGTGGCACTGCTCGTCTCCCTGGTCTTCGCCGTGTCCGCCAGCATGGGCATCACCGACGGCCTCTTCTCCAACATCTGCCTCTATGTGGCCATCTACTCGGTGGGCGCGTGGAGCCACCACCGCACGATCGCCCGGTGGACGCGGCTGGGCATCATCGCGGGCATGTTCATCTGGCTGTTCTGGAGCCTCTTGGAGACCGCCAACCAGGCCACCGTCATCCCCGAACTGTCCAGGGACGGGTTCTTCTCCCCCTATGCCGCCTACGGACTGCTGCAGGTGCTGCTCAACCTGGTCTACTTCTGGGCGGCATACTACTTCGGCGGCGCCGCCTGGCACGCGGCCCGGCGCTCGGCGGCGCTCGAGGGTCTCACCCGTGAGCTCGCCACCGAACGGGAGCGCACCGCGGCCCAGGCCGTCAGTCTCGAACGGGTGCGCATCGCCCGGGAGCTCCACGACGTGGTCGCCCACCACGTGTCGTTGATGGGCGTGCAGGCCGGCGCGGCCCGGCGCATCCTGGACCGCGACCCAGCCGCGGCCGTGCGCGCGATCACGGTTATCGAGGAGAGCGCCCGCACCGCTGTGGACGAACTGAACACCATGCTCGGCGCTCTGCGTGCCGATGACGCCGACGGTGCGCAGCCCGCCCACCAGAGCACCAGCACCCGCGGTGTCGACCAGCTCGCCGAACTCGCCCAGGAGAACACCGACGCCGGGTTGCCCGTGCGGCTCCAGGTGATCGGCGAGCCCCGCCCGGTACCCGGCACCATCGGTCTCAGCCTCTACCGAATCGCCCAGGAGGCCCTGACCAACACCCGCAAGCACGCCGGTTCCGGTGCGACGGCCGACCTGCGCCTGCGGTACGAGACGGATGCCGTGGAGCTGGAGGCGACCGACACCGGTCGCGGCGTGCGCGCCCCGGCCAACCCCGCCGCCGAGCGGAGCGCCCCCGGCGGTCTCGGCCAGCAGGGCATGCGCGAGCGCGTCGCGGCCGTCGGCGGCACCCTCGAGCTGGCGAACCGGCCGCGCGGCGGCTATCTGGTGCGCGCCCGCGTTCCGCTCACCGGTCCGGCTGTGGCCACCGAGCCGCCCCTCTCCGTGCCGCCCGCCGAAATGCGGGCGCCCCAGACCGTGGAGACCGTCGAATGAGCGTGCCGATCCGGGTGCTCCTCGTTGACGACCAGGCCCTGGTGCGGGCCGGATTCCGCATCATCCTCGAGTCCGAGCCGGGCATCGTGGTGGTCGGCGAGGCCGTGGACGGCGCCGCCGCGATTCGCCAGGCCGGCGCCTTGCGGCCCGACGTGGTCTGCATGGACGTGCAGATGCCGGGCATGGACGGGCTCACCGCCACCCGCGCGATCGTGGCAGACCCGACCAGCCGCGCCGCGGTACTCGTGCTCACCACCTTCGACAGGGAGGACTACCTGTTCGCCGCCCTGCAGCACGGCGCCAGCGGGTTCCTGCTCAAGAATGCCTCGCCGGAGTCCCTCGTCGAGGCGGTGCAGGTGCTCGCCCGCGGCGACGCCCTGCTCTCCCCCGAAATCACCCGTCGGGTGATCGCCCGCTTCGCCGGCGCCTTCTCCAACTCCTCGCTTGCCGCCGCACCGGATGTCGCGCTCGCGCAGGGCGCGCACCGGCCGGAGCCGAAGGCGGTGGGCATGCTCACCGACCGGGAGCGGGAGGTTTTCGAGCTGATCGCGCTGGGCCTGGCCAACGCCGAGATCGCCGCCCGGCTGTACCTGGGCGAGGCCACGGTGAAGACCCACGTCTCGAAGGTGCTGCAGAAACTGGATTTACGCGACCGTATCCAGGCCGTGGTTTACGCCTACGAACACGGCATCGTCGTGCCGGGGGCGGCGCAGCGGCAGAGCACCAACCCGCACTGACGCGCCTGACTCACCCCCAGTCCGGGGGCAAATCCTCGGCGTCGGGGCCCGGATTCGTTGCGCGCCCGTAGCGTATGAAGGCGGTCGAGCTTTGCAGCTCCTGCCGCGCGATCCGCTTTCCAATCCTGAACTGAATGAGGCCCGAACCGTGACCACACGAACCACACAGAGTTGGACGAACCGCACGGCAGCGTTCGGCCTCGGCCTGGCCCTCATCGGGGGAATGACCCTGGTCGCCAGCCCCGCCCAGGCAGAAGAGATTCAGCCGGCTGCCGCAACGGCCTCACCCGTCCCCTCTGAAGAGGCCGTCGCCCCCGACGTCGAGCCGACGCCCGCACCGTCCGACGAGGCCACGCCCTCCCCGTCGCCCTCCGACGTTCCGACGTCCTCTCCCACTCCAGCGCCCGCAGCTCCTGAGCTCCCCGCTCTTGCGGCCGGCACCGTCACGGTCTCCGGCGAACCGATCGTGGGAAACACCCTCACGGGCACCACGACCGGCTGGCCGGCAGGAACCACCTTCACGTACCAGTGGACCGTCGGTTTCGGTTACTACGGCGGTGAGGTCGAAGGCGCCACGTCGATCAGCTACACCCTGACTTCGGCCGAGGCCAACGGCTCGATGGGTCTGGCTGTCACTGGGTCGCTCGACGGCTTCACCTCAACGACTGTGCGCGAATTCATGGAGGCAACGGTGACCCAACCCCAGAAGCCGGCCGCGGTGGCGCCCGATTCTGCCGTGCTGAGCCAGTACCTGACAGCTGCGAATGTGACAGTTGAGCCGCAGACGTCGGCTGGACTGCCGGCAGGCGCGCTCAACCCGACAAACGCCTACACGGCGAACATCACGTGGATGGAAATGAGCGACTCTTACGTCGACGTCTACGTGTACTCACAGCCGACGCTGGTGGGCAGCTTTGCGGTTGTCGACGGTGCCGTGCAGATCCCGCTGAGCGCCGCGCTGCTGCGCTCCCTCCCTGCCGGTACACACACCCTGGTGATCACCGGACAGACCTCAGGTCTGACCCAGGCCGTGGCGCTGAACGTTGCCCCGTCTGCAGTTGCTGCCGTGCGCACCGGCACCGCTCTTGCCGAGACCGGCGCCTCAGTGACCGGTCCGCTGACAGCCGCGGCGGTGCTCCTCATGCTCGGTGCCGTACTGGTCGTGCGTCGCCGTCGCGTGACCGCCTAACCAGCACAACCAGCGAAGGGGCGCGGCCAGTCGGCCGCGCCCCTGTGTCATGTCCTGCCGGTGCCCCTCCTCCACAGGCGGGCTTGTGACGGCCCTTCCACAGCCGCTTTGCGCCGCCTGGGAGTGTCGGTGGTGGGTGGTTCACTGTTCCTCTGGCCACCTCAGCTGCCACACCCGGAGATAACCCCGATCACACCTCGGACCCCGCGGTGGATGCCGCGGTGGATCCCATCGCGGCGACGATCAGAGCGGTCATCGACCCGCTGATCGACCCCGCCGACGCCGGCTTCGCCAAGCGCCGGGTGGTGCCGAGCCCCGACGCCGACGGGATGGCGTGGCTGAACACCTACCTCAAAGCCGAAGACGCTCAGGCGATCTGCGACCGGCTCAGCCACCTCGCCACCACTTCCGACACCGACACCGCGGCGCCCGGGGCCGACGCGGCCGGCACCGATGCGGCCGTCCCACCCCGCGCCCGCCGACATGCGCCGCTACCTCGACGCCCGCGACCAAACCTGCCAAGACCTACACCTCAGCCTCCGCCAACACCGACCCCACCCACACCGACCCCACCAGCTTCGACACCACCAGCTACGACAGCCGCCCGCCCGGCCCCAGCAACTCGGCGGCCACGCCAACGGCCTCGGCACCAGCGCCAATCCCGTATCAGGCGCTCGGCGTCCGGGACGGTTCCGCTTGATCCGCAGCCGGCGCCGGCGCCGGTTCGAACCCAGCCCGCGTCCGAGGACCCGCCGCCGTTCTGAGCCGGGTATCCCCGCTAGGGTCGAGGCAGAGCCCGGCACCGGGGGAACGGCGCCGGAGTCCTGCGTCGCGAAGGAGCAGCCATGGTGCGCACACACCCGCCCGTTGTCGTCGGTGTCACGGCGGGCCAGCCAGATGCCGTGCTCCTGGCCGCATCGGAATTCGCCGCCCAATTCGGTGCCGAGCTGATCTGCGCCTCGGTGGACCCGAGTCGCTTCATGCTCGAGGAGCTGCCAGACGGCAGCATGACGAGCGCCTCCTTCGACCCGGACTCGTTTGAGCAGGCGGCCGCCGAGTTCGACCCCGGCCTGCGCGCCCAGATCGAACGGGTGCTGGCCGGCCGCGGGGTCGGCTGGTCGACCCGGGCCCTCGCCGGCGAGCCCGCTAGGGCGCTCGGCCATCTCGCCGGCACCGTGCGGGCCATGATGATCGTCGTCGGGTCCCGCGAACCCACCGTGCGGCACACGCTCCGGTCCTTCTTCACCGGATCGGTGGCCGTGCGCCTCGCCCACGGCCAGCAACGTCCGGTCATCATCATCCCGCTCAACCCGATTCCCTTCGGCACCGAACTACCCTGGGACGAAGAGTAGGGCCGAGCGCCTCACCCTGTGGGCGGAGGCAGGCACTCACCCCGCAGGCGGATGCGGCCACGGCCCCGCATCCCTAGCGTTGACGGTACGCAACGAAAGGGCAGACATGCTCGAGATCAGGGACATCAACAAGCATTACGGCACCCACCAGGTGCTCACCGATGTGAGCTTCAGTGTGGGCGCTGGCCGCATGACCGGCTTCGTCGGCGCCAACGGTGCCGGCAAGACCACGTCGATGCGCATCATTCTGGGGGTGCTCTCGCCGGACTCCGGCAGCGTGCTGCTCGACGGCGTCGCGCTCACCGCCGGTGACCGGCGCCGGTTCGGCTACATGCCGGAGGAACGCGGCCTCTACCCCAAGATGAAGGTCGCCGAACAACTGGTCTACCTGGCGCGGCTGCACGGCATGAGCACCAGCGCCGCCAAGCGCAACGCCAACGACCTGCTCGAGCGGCTCGGCCTCGGCGAGCGCGCCAACGATCTCGTCGAGGCCCTGTCGCTGGGCAACCAGCAGCGCGCCCAGATCGCCGCAGCGCTCGTGCACGACCCCGAGTTCCTGGTCCTCGACGAACCGTTCTCCGGCCTCGACCCCATCGCCGTCGAGGTGGTTCTCACGGTACTCAAGGAGCGTGCCGCCGCCGGCGCCCCCGTGCTGTTCTCCTCGCACCAGCTCGACCTCGTCGAACGGCTCTGCGACGACCTCGTGATCATCGCCGCCGGCGAAATCCGCGCCAACGGGTCCCGCGAACGCCTGCGCGAGCAGTTCAGCACCCCCAGGTTCGAAATCCACACAGATGCCGACGCCGGCTGGATCCGCGGGGTCGCCGGCATCACCGTGATCGACTTCGACGGCGGCGAAGCCGTCTTCGAAGCCGACTCCGACGCCGCCAGCCAGCAGGTCCTCCGCGAGGCCCTCACCCGCGGCGCCGTGCACTCCTTCGGCCACCTCCGGCCCTCCCTCTCCACCATCTTCAAGGAGGTCGTGCGATGAGCACCGACACCGAACCGGCCACTGGCACTGGCACTGGCACTGGCACCGGAACAGAACCCCGCCAGAGCGCCGCAGCCCGCACCACACCCCCCGCGCCCAATTTCTGGGCCAGCGTCTGGCTGGTCGCCACCCGCGAGATCGTCTCGCGCCTGCGCAGCAAGGCCTTCCTCATCTCCACCGGCATCCTGCTGCTGATCGCGGTCGGCTCCGTCGTCGCCGGCGGCATCATGAGCGCCAACCCGTCCACGACCTCGGTGGCCGTGGTCGGCTCGGCCGGATCCGTGGTCAGCGAGGCCGCCGGTCTCACCATGGTCTCCGCCGACGGCGTCGCAGAGGCGGAGGCCCTGGTGCGCGACGGCACCGTCGAAGCCGCCGTGGTGCCTGACGACTCCCTGCTCGGCGTCAGCGTGATCGCCCTGGATTCACCGCCGAGCGCGGTCATGAATGCGCTCAGCGTCGCCCCCGCCGTCGAACTGCTCGACCCGGCCGAGCAGGGCGGCTTCCTCGTCTACATCGTGGCGCTCGGCTTCGGCCTGGTGTTCTTCATGTCGGCGCTGACCTTCGGCTCCACCATCGCGCAGAGCGTGGTCGAAGAGAAGCAGACCCGGGTCGTCGAGATCCTGATGTCCGCTATCCCCGTGCGCGCCCTGCTGGCGGGCAAGGTGGTGGGCAACTCGATCATGGCGCTGGGTCAGATCGTGGCCATCGCCCTGCTCGTGGGCATCGGCATGGCGGTCACCGGCCAACGGGTGCTGCTGGCCGACCTGGGTCCGGCCATCGGCTGGTTCGCGGTGTTCTTCGCCTTCGGCTTCGTGATGATCGCCGCCCTGTTCGCGGCGACGGCGTCGATGGTGTCCCGCCAGGAAGACGTGGGCTCGACCACCGCACCGGTGACGTACCTCGTGATGATCCCCTATTTCCTGGTGATCTTCTTCAACGACAACCCGCTCGTGATGGCCATCATGTCCTACGTCCCGTTCTCCGCACCGGTCGGGATGCCCGTGCGCATTTTCCTGGGCTCGGCCGAGTGGTGGGAGCCGGTGCTGGCGCTGATCATCCTCGCCGTGACCACGGCCGGAGTGATCATCCTGGGCTCGCGCATCTACCGCAATTCGCTGCTGCGGATGGGCGGCCGCGTCACCATCAAGCAGGCCCTGCGCGGCTGATCGGCGCGAAAGCGCGAATCCGGGCCTGACCCGGGGTGTTGACACGTTGTGCAGGCACACAATCCGTGCGACACCCCGGAGCAGACGCACAGATTCGCCACCCAGGTTTACGCCAAGATGGAGGGGTGACCTCCCTCCATGACCTGCTCTCCCGCGGTTTCGCGTCCGACAACTATTCGGGCATCCACCCGGAGATTCTCGACGCCATCGTGCGGGCCAACGGCGCCCATCAGATCGCTTACGGCGACGACGTCTACACGGCCGAACTGCAGCGCGTTTTCGCGCGGCACTTCGGTGACGGCGTCGAGGCGTTCCCGGTGTTCAACGGCACCGGCGCCAACGTCACCGGGCTGCAGTCGATGCTGCCGCGCTGGGGAGCGGTGATCTGCGCGAGCACCGCGCACATCAACACCGACGAGGGCGGTGCTCCCGAGCGGGTCGGCGGCCTCAAGCTGCTGCCGATCGAGACGCCGGACGGCAAGCTCACTCCCGCCCTGATCGACCAGGAGGCCTGGGGCTGGGGCGACGAGCACCGCGCCCAGCCGCTCGTGGTGTCGATCACCCAGACCACCGAGCTCGGCACCCTGTACACGCCCGCAGAGGTGCGCGCCATCGCCGACCACGCGCACGCCAATGGCATGCTGCTGCACATGGACGGCGCCCGCATCTCCAACGCCGCGGCCGCCCTCGGGGTGCCGTTCCGGGAGTTCACCAGCGACGCCGGTGTCGACGTGCTCAGCTTCGGCGGCACCAAGAACGGCATGATGCTCGGCGAGTGCATTGTGGTGCTCAACCCCACCTCATCCACCGGGCTCAAGTACCTGCGGAAGCTCAACATGCAGCTGTCCTCGAAGATGCGCTTCATCTCGGCCCAGCTGATCGCCCTGCTCGACGGCGACCTGTGGCTGCGGAACGCCGACCACGCCAACGCCATGGCCGCACGCCTGCGCGGCGCGCTCGAAGAGGGCCTGGCGAATGGCTCGGTGACCGGACTCTCGTTCAGCCAGCCCACCCAGGCCAACGCGATCTTCGCCGTGCTGCCCGCCGGCGTGGCCGACAAGGTGCGCGAGTTCTACAGGTTCTACGACTGGAACCCGGCCACCGGCGAGGTGCGCTGGATGTGCGGCTTCGACACCACCCCCGACGACGTCGACGATTTTGTCGCCGCCCTGAAGAAGGAACTGATCAGCGCATGAACGTCTTCACGAACAAGCCCTGGTTGAGCTCATACGCCGCGGGCGTGCCCAACACGATCACTGATCCCACCGAGACCCTCATCGACATGATCGAGGGCTCCACCCGCCGGTTCGCCGACAAGGTGGCGCTGGACTTCTTCGGCGGCACCATGACCTACGGGCAGCTGGGCGATGAGATCTCTCGCGTGGCCAACGGCCTGCGCCGGCTCGGCGTCAAGCCCGGCGACAGGGTGGCCCTGGTGCTGCCGAACTGCCCGCAGCATATCGTCGCGTTCTACGCCGTGCTGCGGCTCGGCGCGATCGTGGTGGAGCACAACCCGCTCTACACCGAACGTGAGCTGCGCCACCAGTTCGAGGACCACGGCGCCAGCGTCGCCATCGTCTGGGACAAGGTTTACACCACGGTGCGCGGCTTCCCCCGCGACATGGGTCTGCACACCGTCGTGGCCGTCGACGTCACCAAGTCGATGCCGCTGACCACCCGGCTGGCCCTGCGCCTGCCGATCCCCAAGTCCCGCACCGCCCGCGCCGCCCTCACCGTGGCCCACCCGCTCAAGGACGCCATCGAGTGGAGCGCCCTGGTGGGTTCCCGCCGGCTGCGCACCGCGCATCCGCGCCCGCTGCTCGGCGACACCGCCGTGCTGCAGTACACCAGCGGCACCACCGGCTCGCCCAAGGGCGCCATCCTCACCCATTTCAACCTGCAGGCCAACGCCCAGCAGAGCGAAGCCTGGGTGCCCGGGCTCGAGCGCGGCAACGAGGTCTTCTACGGCGTCCTGCCGATGTTCCACGCCTACGGCCTCACCCTCTGCCTCACCGTCGCGATGTCGATCGGCGCCCGGCTGGTGCTGTTCCCCAAGTTCGACGTGGGCCTGGTGCTCAACGCGGTCAAACGCACCCCACCCACCTTCCTGCCCGCGGTGCCCCCGATCTACGAGAAGCTCGTGACGGCCGCCAACGCGCAGAAGGTCAGCCTTCGCGGCACCAAGTACGCCATTTCCGGGGCGATGAGCCTGCCCCAGTCCACTGTCCAGCTGTGGGAGGAGGCCACCGGCGGCGTACTCGTCGAGGGGTACGGCATGACCGAGTGTTCGCCGATCGCGGTGGGCAACCCGATGGGCGAGAGCCGGCGCAATGGCACCGTGGGCGTCCCGTTCCCGAGCACCGAGATCCGGGTCGTCGACCCCGCGAACCCCGCGGTCGACCGCGGCTTCGACGAAGAAGGCGAGCTGCTCATCCGTGGCCCGCAGGTGTTCTCCGGTTACTGGGACCGCCCCACCGAAACCGCCCAGACCCTGCTGGCGGATGGCTGGTTGCGCACCGGTGACATCGTCACGGTGTCGCCGGACGGCTTCGTCACCATCGTGGACCGCATCAAGGAACTGATCATCACCGGCGGCTTCAACGTTTCGCCCTCCGAGGTGGAGGCCGCCCTGCTCTCGCACCCCGACATCGCCGACGCCGCTGTGGTCGGCCTCAAGAGCGAGCACGGCGGCGAGGATATCGTGGCCGCCGTGGTGCTGATCGCCGGCGCCACCCTCGACGTGGCCGGTTTGCGGGAGTACTGCCGCACCCGCATCTCTGCCTACAAGGTGCCCCGCCGTATCGTCGAGGTCGACGACCTACCCCGGTCGCTGATCGGCAAGGTGCTGCGCCGCAAGGTGCGCGACAACCTCGAAGCGGCGGAGCACACCGCCTGACCGACGGCATCCGGTCAAATATGCGGGCGCATGGAATAACCGCGCCCGCACCGCGTTGACCAGATTGGGACGATGATGCCCCGCACCAATCGACAGACACGCACCAGAGAAAGCCGGGCATCATGACCCTCATCACCGACACCCACAGCCGCGCCGCCGATACGACGGCACCGATCCTCCCCGCGATGGCCGAGCGCTGGAGCCCGCGGGGATTCGACCCGACCGCCGTCATCGACGAGGACACCCTCACCACGGTGCTCGAGGCCGCCCGCTGGGCGCCATCCGGCAACAACAACCAGCCGGCCCGGTTCATCGTCGCCCGCCGCGGTTCCGAGAGCTTCGCCAAGATCCACGCGAACCTGATGGGCTTCAACCAGGCCTGGGCCGACAAGGCGTCGGTGCTGATCCTCAACATCGCCGAGGGTGACAACCCCTGGGCGCAGTACGACCTCGGCCAGGCCGTCGCTCACCTCACCATCCAGGCCCAGCACGAGGGACTGTTCAGCCACCAGCTGGGCGGTATCGACCGCAAGGCGCTGGCCAGTGCGTTCCGTCTCAAGGAGAACCAGGACGCCGTCACCGTGACCGTGCTGGGTGTGCTCGGCGACGCCGAGGCGCTCAGCCCCGAACTGCTCGAACGAGAGATCGCGCCGCGCACCCGCAAGCCGCTGACCGAGATCCTGCTGGTCAACGACTAACAGCCGCCGTTTCGGGCGGCGCACCATCCGCCGAATTGCCGCAGAGTTCCCCTCGAGTCCGCCGAAGGGGTCTGCCGCAACTCGCGGGCCTCGACGCCGCACAACGGGGGATGTGAGTTGCCACTTGGAGCCCCCTCAGGGCCTCCGAAGGGGCGCCAACTGCCATCTCACCCGACTGCGCCGCATCGACCTGCCAGTTGAGGCCCTCAACCGGGCCGCCAAGAGGCCGCAAGTGGCAAGTCGGGCAATACACGAACGCCCCCCTCGCATAAGCGAGGGGGGCGTTCGTCATGTGAGGGGTGCGGACTACGGGCGCAGCAGCACCTTGATGGCGCGGCGCTCGTCCATGGCGGCGTAGGCCAGCGCCACTTCGGACAACGGCAGCTGCAGGTCGAAGACCCGCCCCGGGTTGATCGCTCCGCTGAGCACCTCGGGCAACAGTTCCTCAACGTATCCGCGCACGGATGCGACGCCGCCGTTCACGCCCACGTTGCGGCCGAAGAGGGCCTTGATCGGCAGCTCGGCGCCGCCGTTGGGCACGCCGACGTAGCCGACCATGCCGCCGGGCCGGGTCGAGCGGATCGCCTGGTCCATCGACTCCTCGGTGCCAACGCACTCGAGCACGCAGTCGGCGCCGACACCGTCGAACATCTCCAGGATGCTCTCGACACCCGCGTCGCCCCGCTCCTCGACGATGTCGGTGGCACCGAATTCGCGGGCGACGGCCTGCCGGTCGGCGTGCCGGGACATGGCCACGATGCGGGACGCGCCCAGGCGCTTGGCGGCGATGATCGCGCAGAGGCCCACGGCCCCATCGCCGACCACGACGACGGTGCTGCCGACGGTGACGCCGGCCGAGACGGCAGCGTGGTGGCCGGTGCCCATCACATCGGCGAGGGTGAGCAGGCCAGGGACCTGGTCATCCGTGGGCTGCACGGGGGTGGCGACGAGCGAACCGTCGGCGTGCGGAACCCGCACCCGTTCGCCCTGGGCGCCGTCGGCGAAGCCGCCGAGCTGGTCGTCCGAGCCCCACCAGCCGCCGTTGAGGCAGGAGGTGCTGACGCCGTTCCGGCAATTGACGCAGGTGTTGTCGCAGTCGTAGAACGGGGCGATGACGAAGTCACCGACCGTGATGGTGGTGACGTCAGGACCGATCTCGTCGACGATGCCGACGAACTCGTGGCCGATCCGGTGCGGCTCGTCGGTGGGGGTCACGCCGCGGTACGGCCAGAGGTCTGACCCGCAGACGCAGGCCGCCACCACCCGCACGATGGCGTCACCGCCGGTGGACAGGACTGGGTTGGGAACTTCATCGAGTCGGACATCCCGCTCGCCGTAAATAACTGTTGCACGCATCCGAAAAGCCTAACCCTCAGCCCGCGAACCGTGAGATTTGCCCCAGGAACCGCCAGATTCCGGTGCTTGACTCACGGTTCGAGGGAGGCGGGAACAGGTTCGAGGACCACAACGGCAGTTTCGGTCGGGCGGCGGCGGGCCAGACCGTCGAGGTCCTTGTCCACCGTCCGCCAGCGGTCCCACAGCCGGGAGCGTTCCCCTCCGGTCGCGGCGTGCGCGACGACGTGGCGGGTCTCATCGGCGAGCTGGACCTCGCAGCGCGGCCGCGCCTGCAGGTTCAGCCACCACGCGGGTTCGGCTTCGCCCCAGCCGTTCATCGCCAGGGTCACCAGGTTCGGGCCGTCCTCCAGATAGCCCACGATCACGGACCGTTCCTGGCCGCTGCGGCGCCCGGTCGTGGTCAATCGCAGCGCACCCCACCGCTGGGGCCGCGCACGCCACAGACCACGACGACCACCGGTCACCCGGAACAGTGCCCTGTGAACCTTCCAGGCCAGCACGACGAACCAGCGCGGCGGCAGCCACGGGGTCCGCTCGCCGGTCTCGCTGCCGCGGCCGGGGGGCGTCATGGCGATCGCTTCCTCTCGCTCGGTCAGAACGGATCCGTTCAGCGCGACTGTACAACCGTTCCCCTCCCTCGAGGCCTTCGCCGCCACAGCGGCACTCCAGCCGCACGAGCTCGTGCGCCTGGGCAGCGAGGCCTTCTGCTCACCACGCCCCCGGGCCAAGCGCAGCTTCGGCCGCCGAGTCGACTACTGACCCGCGAGCCAGCCCGCGGCACGATTCAGACACGACACACACGCATGTCACTGCGTCTCGACAGGCTCGACCGACGACGGGGGCAGGTTAGGGCTTGCCGCCGACCTGCGGGTAGGACGCGGCGAGCACCCCGGCCAGGTAGGCCACGATCGCGCCGGGGCCGCTGTTCGGCGCTACAGCCTCGATCTCTGCGTTGTAGTTGGTGTTGGTGTTCACGTCGTAGGTCACCACCCGGCCGTCGACGGTTTCGATGAACTCGATCCCGGCGATCTCGATGCCCTCTGTGCGCAGGAAGTCCCGGTACCGGTCGATGATCGGGTGCTCGAACCCCTCCCGCAGGGCGAAGATCTGCTGCCCGGCCTCCGGCATGATGGTTGCCCCGGGCGGCAGAAGCAGTGCACCGGTGGTCGGGTCGATGGCGCAGGCATCCGCGGGGCAGAGCTGGTAGCCGCCGCGGGCGGTGTCGGCGGTGATCGCGTAGATGAACTCGTCGCCCACGATCTCGACCCGGGTGACCTCGGCGTGCGCTGACACCACGAACTCCTGCAGCAGCGAGATGCCGTCCTCGGGTTCCGCGTACTCGCCGGCCGCAATCGCCGCCGCCAATTCGGCGGCGCTGTCGAACTTCTGCACGCCCAGGCCCTTGCCGCCCTGGTTGTGCTTGGTGATGAACGGGGTCGGAAAGTCCCGCGCCGCCTCCACCAGGAGGTGCGTGCCGACGACCACGCGGGTGCGCGGCACGTCGAAGCCCTGCGCGCGCAGCCGGGTGAGCTGATCGACCTTGCTCACCTCGAGTTCGATGGTGCGGCGGCCGTTCACGGTGCGGGCGCCGTACGCCTCCAGCCAGTTCAACACGCTGCGGGTGTAGTCCTTCGACAGGCCGTGCCCGCGGGTGTGCGCCGACGCGCTGATCCGCGACCAGAAGATGCCGGCCGGCGGCGCCTCGTCGAGGTCGAGCACACCGTCGACGAGCAGCCATTCCCGGTACGGCACCCCGGCCGCCTCGAACGCGGCCTGGAACGGTCCGAACCAGTCCGGGTTCTCGTGCAGCACGTGGACGACGGGGGTGTCGGGAAGAAGGCTCATGAGACGAGCCTTCCACGTCACGACATTCCCCGCACGCTGACACATGGCGTAAAGGTCACTCCACCCTCCCCGCCCGGTTACTAGGGTCAGAAAACGGCCCATGTACGCTCGATGCGAAAGTACCCGATGACTCACTCACGTTTCGACGAGATCACTCGTGACGAGCTCAGCCGTGCCAGCAGCCGCAAGTGGAGCCTGCACCCGGGCACCATCGGCGCCTGGGTGGCCGAGATGGACTTCGGCACGGCGCCCGCGGTGTCCGCCGCCCTGCACCGAGCCGTCAACGCCGGCGAGCTGGGCTATCTAGCCCCCGCCACGACGCGGCTGATGGCCGAGGCCACCGCGGACTGGCTCCGGCAGGATTCCGGCTGGGTCGTGCCCCCGGAGAACATCCACCCGGTGTCCGACGTGATGTCGGCCTTCGACGTGACAGTGCGCCGGTTCTCGCCGGATGGCAGCGGCGTCATCGTCCCCACCCCGTCGTACATGCCGTTCCTCAGCTTCACGCCCACCCTGGGCCGGAAGATCTTCGAGGTTCCCGGCCACACCGTCGACGGTCGCTGGAGTCACGACCTGGCCGGCATCGACGCGGCGTTCCGTGCCGGCGCCCGCACCCTCGTGCTCTGCAACCCGCACAATCCCACCGGCGTGGCCCTGACCCTGGCCGAGCTCGAAGCCATCGCCGACGTCGTCGAGCGGCACAACGGCCGGGTCTTCGCCGACGAGATTCACGCGCCGCTCCGCTACGGCAATACCCCGCACATCCCGTACGCGTCGATCTCCCGCGAGACGGCCCGGCACACCATAACGGCCACCTCGGCCTCCAAAGCCTGGAACCTGCCCGGCCTCAAGACCGCGCAGTTCATCACCTCGAACCCGGCCGACGAAGAGGTCTACCAGGTCTACGGCTTCAGCGTGGTGCACGGTGCGTCGACGCCGGGGGTCATCGCGGCCACCGCCGCATACGCCGACGGCAGAGACTGGTTGGCCGAGGTGATCACCTATCTCGACGGCAACCGCACGGCCCTGCGGGACCTGCTCGACGAGCACCTGCCCGAGGTGCGGTACTCGCTGCCGGACGCCACCTACATAGCCTGGCTGGACTGTTCGGCGTTGGGTCTCGAGGGGTCCATCGCCGACTTCTTCCGCACCGAGGCCGGGGTCACGCTCACCGACGGGGCCCTGTGCGGCACCGGGTACGCCAACCATGCCCGCCTGATCTTCGCCATGCCCCGCCCCATTCTCGAGCAGGCGGTGCGGCAGATGGCCGCCGCCGTGCACCGACTGAAAGTGACCCTGTGACCCTCGACGCCACCACAGACTGTCCGTCCCAGCCCGAGTATGACTGGGAGGGCTACGCCTTCGACACCCGCCAGGTGCACGCCGGCGAGTACGACGACCTCACCAGCGGCGCCCGCATCTCGCCCATCAACATGACCGCGGGGTTCAGGTTCGACTCCTTCACGGATGCCAAGGCCCGCTTCGCCGGCGAGGCCGACGGTCTCATCTACTCCCGGCAGCGCAACCCCTCCGGCGGGGTCGCGGAGCGAAGGATCGCCTCGCTCGAGGGCGGCACCGAGGCCATCGTGGTGGCCTCCGGCCAGGCCGCGATCACCGCGGCGCTGCTGTCGATCGCGCAGTCCGGTGATCACATAGTCTCCACGGCGAGCATCTACAGCGGCACCCGCATCCTCTTCGGGCGCAGCTTCGCCCGGTTCGGGGTCACGGTCGACTACGTCTGGGACGAATTCGACGACGACGAGTGGGACCGTGTCATCCGGCCTAACACCAAGGCCATCTTCAGCGAGACCATTCCCAACCCGAAGAACGACATCGTCGACATCGGCCGGGTCGCCGCGGTCGCACAACGGCACGGTATCCCGTTCGTGGTCGACAACACGATAGCGTCGCCGTTCCTGATCCGGCCGTTCGAGCACGGCGCAGACGTCGTGGTGCATTCGTCGACCAAGTTCCTCAGCGGACACGGCGCGGCGATCTCCGGCACCATCGTCGACGGCGGCAGCTTCGACTGGGCCGCCGCCGACCGGGAGTACCCACTGATCACGCAGTCCGCGGCGGGCCTGCCGTCCATCGCCGAGAAGTTCGGGCGCACGGCCTATGCGCGAGCAACCCGCGAAGCCGTCGTCAACGACATCGGCCCGGCGCTGAGCCCGTTCAACTCGTTCCTGCTGCACCAGGGCATCGAGACGCTGTCGCTGCGGATGGAACGGCACCTGTCGAATTCGCTGGCCATCGCGGCCTGGCTGGCCGAGCATCCGGGTGTGCAGAGCGTCGACTACGCCGGCCTGCCCGGTAATCCGGCTTTCGACCTCGCCCAGCGGCTCTACGGCGGCCGGAGCGGCTCGGTGTTCTCGTTCACCGTGCGGGGCGGCGAAGCAGGGGCGGGCCGGTTCCTCGACCGGCTGCGGGTGATCAGCCACATGACCAACATCGGCGACACCAGGTCGATGGCGTTGCACCCCGCCACGTCGACGCACGCCTCGTTCAGTCAGGAGTTGCGCGAGCGTTTGGGCATCGGCCCCGGCCTGATCCGCCTCTCGGTGGGTATCGAAGCCGTGGCCGACCTCATCGCCGACTTGGACCGCGCGCTCAGCTGACCAGCGGCAGGCGCACCGTGAAAGTGCTGCCCTCACCGAGCACACTGGAGACCTGCACGGTGCCCTGGTGGGCGTGCACAACGGCCCGCACGATCGCCAGGCCCAGGCCCATACCGGGGATGGCCAGTTCGGTGGAGTTGCGGGCCCGGAAGAACCTGTCGAAGACCTGTCGCTGATCCTCGGCGCTGAGGCCGATGCCGTCGTCGGCGACCCGCACCACCGCATGCGTATCGTCGTGGTCGACGCTGAGCGAGACCGAGCCCCCTGGCCGCGAGAACTTGATGGCGTTGGCGAGCAGGTTGTCGATGGCCTGCTCGATCGCCAGCGGGTCCACCCTGGCGGTCACCGCGGCGTTGTCGTGGGCGCTGATGGTGATGCCGGCGCTCTGCGCGCGCTGCCGGGCGGTGCCCAGGCTGGAGCGCAGGATCCCGCCGAGGTCGCAGTCGACCCGGTGAATCGGCGGCTGGCCTTCGGTGGCGCTGAGCAGTTGCGCGATCACCGAGAGCAGCCGCTCGGCGTTGCGCTCGATCACGCTCACCTCCATGGTGATGCCGAGCTTCTCGGCGTCGATCAGGCCCAGGTAGCCGATGATCGAGGTCAGCGGGGTGCGCAGCTCGTGCGACACCGTGGCGAGAAAGCCGTCCCGCACGGCGATCGCCTCCACCAGCGGGGTCACGTCGGTGGCCACCACGACGGTGCCGAGCGGATACCCTGACTCACGTTCGACCACACCGGAGGACGCGATGATGGCGCTCTGGTCGTCGTCACCGCCGACCCAGTACACCCGGCCGGCGACGAGGTCCCCGCGCATGGCCCTGGCGGCGATCTGATCGTCGAGGGCGACCAGGGTGGTGCGGTCCACGTCGAAGACGAGCGACGCATCCCGGCCGTAGGAGCCGGTGGCCGAGTCGGTGCGCAGGGCGAGGGCGCGGGCGGCGGCGTTGCTCAGGATCACCTCGCCCTGCGGGTTGTAGAGCTCGATGCCGGCATCCACGGTCTCCATCACCGCTTCGAAGGTGGCCTGCCGGTCGGTTGCCTCGAGCAGGGCTGTGCGCAGCTCGCCGGACACCGCCACCAGCTCGCGTTGCTGAGCCCGCAGAGCGTTGGCGGCGATGCGGGCGGCGACGGCGATGAACGCGGTGATGATGGGCAGGAGCAGCACCGCTCCCCAGCCGACAGCGTCGGTGGGAAATCCACCGGCCTGCACCAACGGAAGGCCGCTCACGAACACCGCCCCGGCCAGGGCCAGGCCCAGCGCCCACCAGGCGAAGCCGTAAGCCAGCCAGAGCACGGGCAACACTATGAGCATCCCCACGGCGGGGAAGGTGTCGCGCACCCCGTCACGGAGGAACGCGACCACCACGACGTCGAGCAACGGGACCATGACCAGCCACTCGTGCCCGAACCGCGGCCAGGGCACCAACAGGCCCAGCAGGGTGGCGACGACGGCCAGGCCCAGACCCACCTGGAAACCCGTTTCGAGAAGGGCCTCCGGCCGACCGGCCAGCACGAAGCCCAGGAGCACCGCCACACCGGCCAGAAACGGCGCCTGGGCCAAGGGAAACTCGCGGATACTCGGCGGCCGAACCATCGGCACGAGACCACCCCTTACCTGCGTCACTCGACGATCCTCACGTTCGCGAGGCGTCTTAGGCTCAGTTGCCGGCCCTCCCCTGAATTCAAGCAGGTCGACAGGCTGAATTAGCCGTGTTCGGGGACCAATTCCGCCCGGGTTTCAGGCGTGCCCGATCGGGGCCACGGCCACGGTGAGCGAGTCGCCGTCCTCGGCGAGGTCAACCAGAACCGTCTCACCGTCACGGATGCTGCCATTCAGCAGCGCCGTGGCCAGCCTGTCGTCGATCTCGGTCTGCATCAGCCGCCGCAACGGCCGGGCCCCGTAGATCGGGTCGTAGCCGCGTTCGGCCAGCCAGGAGCGGGCATCCGGGGTCACGGCCAGCTCGAGCCGACGTTCGCCCAGGCGGCGCTGCAGCCTGTCGACGTAGAGCTCCACGATCTGGGCGAGGTCATCGGTGGAGAGCGACGAGAACACCACGATGTCGTCGAGCCGGTTCACGAACTCGGGCTTGAAGGCCTGCCGCACCATCTGCTGCACGGCCTCTTCCTTCTCCTCGGTGCTGAGGCTGGGGTCGACGAGGTACTGCGAGCCGAGGTTGGAGGTGAGCACCAGGATGGTGTTGCGGAAGTCGACCGTACGGCCCTGGCCGTCCGTGAGCCGGCCGTCGTCGAGCACCTGCAGCAGCACGTCGAACACTTCGGGGTGCGCCTTCTCCACCTCGTCGAAGAGAATCACCGAATAGGGCCGGCGCCGCACGGCTTCGGTGAGCTGGCCGCCCTGTTCGTACCCGATGTACCCGGGAGGGGCGCCGACCAGTCGGGAGACGGAGAACTTCTCGCCGTACTCGCTCATGTCGATGCGCACCATGGCCTTCTCGTCATCGAAGAGGAACTCGGCGAGCGCCTTGGCCAGCTCGGTCTTGCCCACTCCGGTGGGCCCGAGGAACAGGAACGAGCCGGTAGGCCGGTCGGGGTCGGAGATGCCGGCGCGTGACCGGCGCACCGCATCGGCCACGGCCCGCACGGCCCGCTTCTGGCCGATCAGCCGGTGGCCGAGTTCCCCCTCGAGGTTGAGCAGCTTGTCGGTCTCCCCCTGCAGCAACCGGCCCACCGGGATACCGGTCCAGGCGGCGACCACCGCGGCAATGTCCTCCGCCGTGACCTGATCGCCGACCATCCGGGCGCCCTCCTGCTCGGTCTGCTCGGCCTCGGCGAGCTCACGCTCTATCACGGGGATATCGCCGTAGAGCAGCCGGGAGGCCTTTTCCAGGTCGCCGCGACGTTCGGCCAGCTCGGCCTGGCTGCGGGCGCTCACCAGGCGCTTCCTCAGATCGCCGACCCGGTTGAGTGATGCACGTTCCTTCTGCCAACGTTCCTGCAATTCGCCGAGCTTGACCTGGCGCTCGGCCAGATCGCCGCGTAGCTTCTCCAGGCGCGCCTTGGAGGCGTCGTCCTTCTCCTTCTTGAGCGCCATTTCCTCGAGCTTGAGCCGGTCCACGCTGCGGCGCAGCTCGTCGATCTCCACCGGTGAGGAGTCGATCTCCATCCGCAGCCGGCTGGCGGCCTCGTCGATCAGGTCGATGGCCTTATCGGGCAGCTGCCTCGCGGTGATGTACCGGTTCGAGAGGGATGCCGCGGCGACGAGCGCGGCATCCGCGATCGAAACTTTGTGGTGCGCCTCGTAACGCTCCTTGAGACCGCGGAGGATGGCGACGGTGTCCTCGACGCTCGGTTCGTCCACCATCACCGGCTGGAACCGACGCTCGAGCGCGGCATCCTTTTCGATGAATTCGCGGTATTCGTTCAGGGTGGTGGCGCCGATCAGGCGCAGTTCACCGCGGGCGAGCATGGGCTTGAGCATGTTCGATGCCGCCACCGAGCCCTCGCCACCGCCGGCGCCCATCAGGGTGTGCAGCTCGTCGACGAAGGTGATGATCTGGCCGTCGGCGTCGTTGATCTCCTTGAGCACGGCCTTCAGGCGTTCCTCGAACTCGCCGCGGTACTTGGCGCCGGCCACCAGCGCGGCCAGGTCGAGCGACACCAGCTGCTTGTCCTTGAGCGAGTCGGCCACGTCACCTGCGACGATGCGCTGGGCCAGACCCTCCACCACGGCGGTCTTGCCCACGCCGGGTTCGCCGATCAGCACTGGATTGTTCTTGGTGCGCCTGGTGAGCACCTGGCTCACCCGGCGAATCTCGGCGTCACGGCCGATCACGGGGTCGAGCTTGCCGCTCCGGGCAATGTCGGTGAGGTTCACGCCGTACTGTTCCAGCGCGGTCTTCTGCTTCTCGTCGGTGCCAGGGGCGCCCTGCATGTTGGCCATCAAAAATCATCCTCCGCGAATACTTGAGTGGACTCGGCTCAAGTTTAGACTGGAGGTGGCGGATACGCTACCAGGGCACCTACTTCGCGGTGGCCGGCTTTCGGGCCGCGTGGAGCGCGAGGAAGTCGCGCACGTCGCCGGCCTCGGCGGCGTCGATTCCGTGGGCGAGGCCCGGGTAAATGCGTTCGACCAGGGTGGAGTGCCGCGGCAGGTAGGCGCTGGTGCGCGTGATCGCGGCCTCAGCGATGACCCGGTCCTCGGCGCCGCGACCCCAGAAGACGGCCGGGCGCGTCTCGGCGAGGGTCGCGTCGCCGGGCTGCTCTGCAGCCAGAACGAAACCGCCGAGCACGACGGGGGCGAGCACCCGCTCGGGCCGGGTGCGCAGCAGCTGGCTGGCCATCAGGCCGCCCTGCGAGAAGCCGATCGGGATCACCCGGGTGCCGGGAGCCAGGTTCGCATCGACCCAGGCCCAGATCGTCTCGGTGGCCTCGGCGACAGGCCGGGCGTCGGGGTTTCCGGGCGTGGTGATCGGGAACCAGGCCGCGCCGCCGGTGCCGAGTTCGAGCGGCGCGCGCAGCGACGCCCACGGCTGGGCGAGCCCGAACGCCGGGATCAGGCCGGCCAGGTCGTGTTCGTTCGAACCATAGCCGTGCAGGAGCAGCGCGACCGCGGGTTCGGTGGTGCCGTCGGCCGGCCAGGCGGACGAGCGCACTTCCCGCAGCTGCGGGGTCATCGGGCGATCAGCTCGTCGGTGGTGAGGTCGGGCAGCGCCACGGTGACCTGGGTGCCCCACGGGTCGGCGACCGTCACGGAGCGGCCGTCTCCGGCGAACGGAATCGACCGGGCGGTGAGGCGGGCGGAGAGGGAGTGCAGGTCAGCGACGGCGGGTACCGTCACGGCCACGTCGCCGAGGCCGAGGCTCGCCGCGCGGGGGCCCGAGCCACGGCTGTTCCAGGTGTTCATGGCGATGTGGTGGTGGTAGCCACCCGCGGAGGCGAAGAGCGCGCCCGGGTAGCTGCCCTGGGTGGCCTCGAAGCCGAGCGCGTCGACGTAGAACGCCCGCGCCGTCTGGATGTCGCCGACCTGCAGGTGCACGTGCCCGACCGCGCCGGGCAGGGCGGAGCCGGCATCGACGATTGCCTGATCGAGGTGACCCTGCAGGTAGGCGTTGGGGTCGAGGTACTCGGTGGCCATCCGGATCTGTTCGCCGTCGTGGATCCAGGTGCTGCGGTCCCGGTCGGTGTAGAGCTCGACGCCGTTGCCCTCCGGGTCGGTGAAGTAGAACGCCTCGCTCACGAGGTGGTCGCTGGAGCCGATGAAGATGCTGCGCGGGTCCTGCGCAGCGCGGTAGACCGTCGCCGCGAGGCTGCCGGGGGTCTCGAAGAGGAACGCGGTGTGGAACAGGCCGGCCTGGCGCGGGTCGACGCCGGGCAGGTCCGGGGTGTGGATGAGCCGCACCAGCGGCGTCGTTCCCCGGCCGAGCACACGGTGCACCTCACGATTGCGACTGCGCTCCTCGAGGGGTTCCATCGCGAAGGCCCGGGAGTAGTAGTCAGACATGGTCTCGAGGTCACCGACCCGCAGGGTTACCGCGCCCATTGACGTGGCGGCGTCGAGGATCTGCTCGCGTGCTGTGTCGCTCATGATTGGCTCCCGGTCTCGCTACGAAATGCTTGTAGCTACAACCATACAGCACGTTCCTCGGCGATCAGACCGGACTGGTCAGCTGGATGAGATTGCCACAGGTGTCGTCCAGCATGGCCACGACCACTGGGCCCATCGGCGTGGCCGGCTGGGTGATTCTCACACCCTTCGCTTCCAGCTCACGAACGGTGGCGGCCACATCGTCAACGGCGAACGAGGTGGCCGGGATGCCGTCCCCGACCAGCGCCCGCTGGTACGCCTGCGCCGCCGGGTGCACGTCCGGCTCCAACAGCAGCTCGACGCCGTCGGGCTCGCCCGGGCCGACCACGGTGAGCCAGCGGTGTTCGCCCACCGGCACATCCGTCTTCGGCAGGAAGCCGAGCTTGTCGGTGTAGAAGGCCAGGGCCTTCGCCTGGTCGTCGACGAAGATGCTGGTGACGTGGATGCGGATCGGCATGGGATTCTCCTCGTTCGGTGGAGCGGAGGGGCGCGGTGCGCTGATCCTAATACGCACGAAAGCGGCCGTGTGGTTGCCTCGTTTGGATGAGGTGACCACACGGCCGCATTCGCGAGCTGCGCTTGCTCAGGCGACGGGCACGCCGACGCGGAAATTCGCGCCGTGGTGCTCGTCGGGCAGGCGGTCGCCGCGGCCGTGCAGCTTCTGCCGCAGGGTGCCCTCGGTGTACTCGGTGGGGTAGACGCCCCGTTTCTGCAGCTCGGGCACCACCCAGGTGACCACGTCTTCGAAGGTGCCCGGCGTGATGGCGTAGGCCAGGTTGAACCCGTCCACGTCGGTCTCGGCCGCCCACTCCTCGAGCTGGTCGGCGATCTCCACACCGGAGCCCACAATGAACGGGCCGAGGCCGCCGATGGCGCCGGCCCGGGCGATGTCGCCGACGGTCCACTCGGAGCCGTCGCCGTTCGCGGCCTGAAAATTGGCCACGGCCGACTGGATGGCGTTGCTCTTGACGTTGCCGATCGGCTCGTCGAGCGCGAACTCGGACAGGTCGACCCCCATCCACCCGGACATGAACACCAGGGCGCCCTCCTCGCTGGCGTAGCTGAGGTAGTCGAGGTACTTGGCTTGAGCCTTCTCACTGGTCTCGTCGGTGATGATGGTGAGCAGCGTGTAGATCTTGGCCGAGTACCGGTCGCGGCCGGCCGCCTCGAGGGCATCGCGGATCTTGGTGACGGTGCCCGTGAGCACGGCCTTGGTCGACGCGGCCACGAAGATCGCTTCGGCGTTGCCGGCAGCGAACGCGATGCCGCGGCTGGAGGCGCCGGCCTGGTAGATCACGGGCGATCGCTGCGGCGACGGCTCGGAGAGGTGGATGCCCGGCACCTGGAAATGCTTGCCGGAGTGATTGATGGAGTGCACCTTGCTCGGGTCGGTGAAGACGCCGGTCTCGGTGTCGCGCACCACGGCGTCGTCCTCCCAGGAACCCTCCCACAGCTTGTACAACACCTCGAGGTACTCGTCGGCGTAGTCGTAGCGGTCGTCGTGCTCGAGCTGGTCTTCGTTGCCCATGTTGCGCGCGGCGGAGGGCAGGTAGCCGGTGACGACGTTCCAGCCGACCCGCCCCTTGGTGAGGTGGTCGAGCGTGGACATGCGGCGTGCAAAGGGGTACGGGTGCTCGTATGCGGTGCCGGCGGTGACACCGAATCCGAGGTGCTCTGTGACATATGCCATTGCGGGAATGACCAGGAGCGGGTCGGCGACGGGGATCTGTGCTCCGTTGCGGATCGCCGCCTCGTTGGTGCCGCCGTAGACGTCGTAGGTGCCCAGGACGTCGGCGAGGAAGATGCCGTCGAAGCGTCCCTTCTCGAGCAGCTTGGCGAGCTCGGTCCAGTACCCGAGGTCGGTGTAGCTCTGCGACCTGTCGTCGGGGTGGCGCCAGAGGCCGGAGGACTGGTGGGCGACGCAGTTCATGTCGAAGGCATTGAAGCGAATCTGTCTGGGCATGGATCAATGCTCACCTCTTCGCGGCCCGATCACATCCCTGCACGAAACACGACGTCACAGTGGGATGCGGCGCAGTATCTTCGAGCCGCCCTCAGCGGACGATGCATGAGTGCAAGATCCTGCACCCGCGCGGACGGTCGGGAGGGCCGGCGCGGCGGCCGGCTCCGAATGAATGGGGGTGCCTTTTCTCCCGGCCAGGTGCCATACTGGCCCGGCAACGCCCCGACCGAGCCAACGCCACCGGCGGCCGCGCACCGCATGACCACTCATCGAAGAGGAGTCCCGTGAGCACCGCGCTACTGTCCAATTTCATCAATGGCCACTTTGTGACACCGACGGGCTCCGCGCTGCTGGACATCGTCGATCCGACGACCGGGTCGATCGTGGCCCGGGCCCCGATCTCCACAGCGGGCGACGTCGACGACGCCATGCGCGCCGCCAAGGCCGCCTTCCCCGGCTGGAGCCGGAAGACCCCGGGCGAACGGCAGTTGGCGCTGCTGCGGCTGGCCGACGCCGTGGAGGCCAACAGCGACGCGATCGTGGAGGCTCAGCACCGCAACACCGGCCAGCCGCGCGCCACCATCGCCGCCGACGAGGTGGCCGCCGGGGCCGATCAGCTGCGTTTCTTCGCCGGCGCCGCCCGACTGCTCGAGGGCAAGTCGGCCGGCGAGTACCTCGATGGCATGACCTCCTGGGTGCGCCGCGAACCGATCGGGGTGGTGGGCCAGGTCACCCCGTGGAACTTCCCGTTCCTCATGGCCATCTGGAAGATCGGTCCGGCCCTGGCCGTGGGCAACACCCTGGTGCTCAAGCCCAGCGACACCACCCCTGAATCCACCCTCGAACTCGCCCGGATCAGCCAGGGCATCCTGCCGGACGGCGTGATGAACATCGTGCTCGGCGATGCGAGCACCGGTGCGTTCATCGTCGAGCATCCGGTGCCCGGCCTGGTCTCGATCACCGGCAGCGTGCGCGCGGGTATGGCCGTGGCTGCCGGCGCCGCGCACACCCTCAAGCGCGCTCACCTGGAGCTCGGCGGCAAGGCGCCCGCCGTGGTGTTCGGTGACGTCGACGTGGCCAAGGTCGCCTCGGCGATCGCCGACTTCTCCTTCTATAACGCCGGCCAGGACTGCACGGCCATCACCCGGGTGCTCGTGCACGAGTCGATCCACGACGAATTCGTGGGCGCGTTCACGGCCGAGGCCGAGCTGCGCATCACCGGGTCCGCCGACGACGCCGACAACTACTTCGGGCCGCTCAACAACGTGCGGCACTTCACCGACGTGGTCGAGAAGGTGGAGGGCCTGCCGGCGCACGCGGTGATCAGCACCGGCGGCCACCGGGTGGGTGAGGCGGGCTTCTTCTTCGAACCCACCGTGGTGACCCAGGTGCGCCAGACGGATGCGATCGTGCAGGACGAGACATTCGGCCCGGTGATCACGGTGCAGAGCTTCGGCACCGAGGAGGAGGCCATCGCCATGGCCAATGACGTGCGCTACGCGCTGGCCTCGAGCGTCTGGACCCGCGACCATGCCCGGGCCCTGCGGGTCTCCCGCGACCTCGACTTCGGCGCTGTCTGGATCAACACGCACATCCTGCTGACCGCCGAGATGCCGCACGGCGGATTCAAGTACTCCGGCTACGGCAAGGACCTGTCCATGTACGGCGTCGAGGATTACACCCGCATCAAGCACGTGATGAGCGCACTCGAATGAGCTTCCATCCTCTCGACCCCCTGACCGGCCCCGAGTTCACCCAGGCGGCGGCCGTGCTCGCCCGTGAGCACGGGGTGGGTGCGGGCTGGCGGTTCGCCTCGATCGAACTTGTCGAGCCGGCCAAGGCCGCCATCGCCGAATTCGAGGCCACCGGTGTCGCCCCGGAGCGCCGGGCGCGCCTGGTGGTGCTGCATCGCGCCCAGAACCACACCTGGGTGGCGGTGGTGTCGCTGCGCACCGACGCCCTGCTCGAGTGGGGTCAGGTGGTGGGTGTGCAGGCCAACTTCACCGTCGATGAGTGGGAAGAGGCCGACGCGGCGCTGCGGGCGCATCCGGAGGTCGTGGCCGCACTGGCCAAACGCGGCATCACAGACCTCGAGAACGTCTTCATCGACACCTGGACCTACGGCGACGCCGTGATCCCCGACGTCTACCGCGGCCTGCGCCTGGGTTGGGCCGACGTCTGGGTGCGCAGCGGTGCCGGCGCCAACCCCTACGCGGGACCGGTCAGCGGGCTGCACTTCGTGATCGACGTGAACACCATGAACCTGCTCGAAATCGAGGACACCTTTGCCGTGGACCCGCCGAGCGTGATGGGCGAGTACGTGCCGCACCTGGTGCCGGAGCGCATCCGCACCGCGAGCACGAGGCCGCCGTTGAAGCCGCTGGACATCGTGCAGCCGGAGGGCCCGAGCTTCAGCGTGGACGGCAACCTGGTGCAGTGGCAGAACTGGTCGCTTCGAGTGGGATTCAACTATCGCGAGGGCATGACGCTGCACAGGGTGACCTACACGGATGCCGGCCGCGAGCGCCCGATCGCCAACCGGCTCTCGTTCGCCGAGATGGTGGTGCCGTACCGCGACCCGAGCGTCGACCACTTCCGCCGCACCGCGTTCGACATCGGCGAGTGGGGCCTGGGGTTCATGACCACGTCGCTGGAGCTCGGCTGCGACTGCCTGGGCGAGATCCGCTACCTCGATGCCGTGCTGCACAACAGCGCCGGCGAGCCGTACTCGATCCCCAATGCCTTCTGCATCCACGAGGAAGACAACGCCGTGCTCTGGAAGCACGTCGACCACGACGGCGGCGCGGAGGTGCGCCGGATGCGCCGGCTGGTGGTGTCCTTCCACGTGACCGTGGCCAACTACGAGTACCTCGTCTACTGGCGGTTCTACCAGGACGGCAACATCGAGTGTGAGGTGCGCGCCACCGGCATCATGGTGGTCACCCACCTCGAGCCCGGCCAGCCGCACCCCAACGGCACCCTCGTCGACGAGCGCACCTACGCGCCGTTCCACCAGCACTTCATCGTGGCCCGGATGGACCTCGACATCGACGGCCCGGCCAACACCGTGTACCGCAGCGAGACCCGCATCGAACCGATCGACGCTGCCAACCCCCTCGGGCTGGCACTCACCCAACAGAACACCCCGATCGAGACCGAGGGCTTCGATGACTTCGACTGGAACACCCAGAGGGCCTGGAAGGTGGTCAACGAGCAGACCCTGAACGGGCTCGGCACCCCGGTGTCGTACAAGCTCGTGCCGGGCGGCGCCATCCCGTCGTTCTTCCACCCCGAAGCCCCGGCCCTCACCCGGGCTCAGGTGATCGGCCACACGGTGTGGGTCACTCCCAACGACGACGCTCAGCGTTGGCCCTGCGGCGAGTTCGTGAACCAGAGCGGCGTCGACCACGGCCTGCCCGAGTGGATCCAGGCCGGCCGCGCCGTACGCGATACCGATGTGGTGCTCTGGTACACCTTCGGCATCCACCACATCACCCGGCCGGAGGAATGGCCGGTGATGCCGGCCGACATCGTCTCGTTCTGGTTGAAGCCGGTGGGCTTCTTCGACCGCAACCCGTCGCTCGACGTGGAACCGAGCGCCGCGCACTGCGCCCCGGGCATGGAGCACGGCGGGATGGCCGACCACCCACACGAGCACAGCAGCCATGAACACAGCGCGGACGAACACAGCATGGACGAACACAGCACGGATGAACACAGCACGGATGCGCCGGCCACGGAACCAAGGAGAACAGCGTGACGCGAGTACCGAACTATGTGGTGGCCTACGAGGCCACCGCCCAAGGCCGCGAGGCCCTCGAGCTGGGCATCGCGATGGCCAGGATCACCGCGGCCGAACTGCGCATCTGCCTGGTGTTGCAGCGCGTCACCACGGCCCCGGCGAAGATCCACGCCGCGAGCAGCGACTTCGAGGTTCTCCTGGCCGACCAGGCCACGAAGTGGCTCGAGCAGGCCGCCGGCTGGGTGCCCGCCGATGTCACGGCCACGACCCATCTGCTCTGGGCCGACTCCACATCTGAGGGCCTGATCCAGGCCAGCGCAGACCTCGATTCCGACCGGATCGTGGTGGGCGCCGCCCGCGGCGGACTGTTCAACAGGTTCACCATCGGCAGCGTCGCCAACGCCCTCTTGCATGCCTCCCCCGTACCCGTTGCCCTCGCCCCACACGGGTACCGCGCGCCGGCCCAGCTCACCCGGATCACCTGCGCCATCGGCACCCGGCCGGGCTGGGAAGCCCTGCTCGACTCGCTGGTGGCATTCTCCGACGGGCTGAGAGTGGACCTGCGCTTCGTGACCCTGGTGGAGGTCGACGCGGCCCGCGAGAAGCAGTCACCGGCCGCTGCGGGCAGCACCGCCCACCTCGACGCCGTGCTCGCCTACTACGAGCGGCACTCGACCAGCCACGGCGTCATCACGACCGAGGTCGGCACCGGCAAGAGCGTCGAAGACGCGGTCGAGGCCCTCGACTGGCGGCCCGATGAGCTCGCATTCGTCGGGTCAAGCCGGCTGGCCGCGCCGCGCACGATCTTCCTCGGCATCACCGCCCACCGCATGCTGCACGCCCTGCCGGTGCCGCTCGTCGTCGTCCCGACCTCGGCCACCCGCACCTGATCCAACCCGTTCGCTGATTTCGACCCGTAGCTGATCCGACCAAAGGACAGGTTCATGGCACAGTCATCCGCCTCCGGCGCCACGCCGGCCACCACCTCCACCTCATCCAGCGCCGGCGGTCTGTCCGCCAAGGGCCTGAGTGCCGGCAGCGTAGGCCTCCTCGGCGCCACCGTGATCGGCATCTCCTGCATCGCCCCCGCGTACACTCTCACCGCCTCGCTCGGCCCCACCGTCGCGGCCGTGGGCACCCAGATGCCGGGGATCTTCATGGTCGGCTTCATCCCGATGCTGCTCGTGGCGCTCGGCTACCGCGAACTCAACAACGCCATGCCGGATGCCGGCACCTCGTTCACCTGGGCGACCCGCGCGTTCGGGCCGTGGCTGGGCTGGATGGGTGGCTGGGGTCTGATCGTGGCCACGGTGGTGGTGCTGTCCAACCTCGCCGGGGTGGCCGTGGACTTCTTCTACCTGATGCTCGCGCAGCTGTTCGACAACCCCGGCCTGGCCGACCTGGCCGGCAACGTCTGGATCAACATCTTCACCTGTCTGGTCTTCATGGTCGGCGCCTGTTACGTCTCCTATCGGGGCATGGAGGCCACCAAGATGGTGCAGTACGTGCTCGTCGCATTCCAGCTGCTCGTGTTGATCTGGTTCAGCGTCGCGGCGCTCATCCACTTCTCCGACGGCACCGCGTTCGACGCCCTCGGCTTCAGCGCCAGCTGGTTCAACCCGTTCCTCACCCCGTCGTTCTCGGCATTCGCCGCCGGGGTGTCGCTGTCGATCTTCATCTACTGGGGCTGGGACGTCACGCTCACCATGAACGAGGAGACCAAGGACCCGGCCCGGACGCCTGGCCGGGCGGCGACCCTCACGGTGGGCATCATCTTCGTGCTGTACATCCTGGTCGCGGTGTCGGCGCTGATGTTCTCCGGTGTCGGCGCCGGCGAGCTGGGTCTGGGCAACGAAGACATCCAGGGCAACGTCTTCGCGGCGCTGGCCGGCCCGGTGATGGGCCCGTTCGCGATCCTGATGTCGCTGGCCGTGCTGTCCAGTTCGGCGGCCTCGCTGCAGTCCACCTTCGTGGGCCCGGCCCGCACGATGCTCTCGATGGGTCACTACCGAGCGTTCCCCAAGCGGTTCGCCTCGATCAGCCCGCGGTTCAAGTCGCCGGGCTTCGCGACCGTGATCGCCGGTGTGGTGGCCTGGGGGTTCTACGCGGTGATGCGGGTGCTGAGCACCGATGTGCTCACCGACACCATCCTCACCCTGGGCATCATGATCTGCTTCTACTACGGCGTCACGGCGTTCGCCTGCGTCTGGTTCTTCCGCCGCGAGGTGTTCTCCAGCACCCGGGCGTTCCTGCTCAAGCTGCTCGCCCCGCTGCTGGGCGGCATCATCCTGGCCGTGATCTTCGCCACGACCCTGATCGACAGCACCAATCCCGACTACGGCAGCGGCTCGGAGATCGGCGGCGTCGGCCTGGTGTTCATCCTCGCGATGGTCCTCTTCCTCACCGGCATCGTCCTGATGCTCATCATGCGCAGGGTCGACCCGGCCTTCTTCCAGGGCAAGACCCTGACCAAGGGCACCTCCCGCGACGCGTGAGTCTTGTCTCGGGATCGGCGCCGTTCCGGCCGTGGTTGACTGTCTGCCATGGGGAAGTGGAGCGGTGACACCTGGCTGGGCTGGGCTCTCGTGCTGTTCTGCCTGTCGCTGGCATCGACATTCATTGCCGGTGTCGCCGGGTTCAATTTTGACCCCGACGATTATCCGAGCTCCTATTACGCCGCTCGGGTTCCCGGCCTTGTCGGGGTCATGGTTGTGTCGCTGGTGATTCCGGCGCTGGCTGCCGCGGCATCGGTCTTGTCCGCGCGTGCCGGACCACGTGAGGCGCGGCGGACCACGACCGCGACAGTCATCCTGGTTCTGGCGCTGTCATCTGTCTGGTTGTGCTTGGTGCTCGGGATCGACTCGGTGCAGCAGGCCATCGAATTCTCTGAGCATGCTCCGATGTAGGTGCCGAGGTCCGCTGCGGCGCAGTTGAGCCGCCCGACCGGCACCATCCGCTCACCTCGCTGAACAGACTCTCAGGCGGCCGCCCCTCCCGGACAGCTTCTGGTTGTTTCCCTTTCACCTTCGATTCGTACACTCCCCAGTGATCGGCTTCACAAGGTCTGACTGTGGAAAGTGACGTGTGCGATGTCGTATTTTGTGGAACTGGTCGATCACCGCCTGGCCAGGCTGCTCACCCCCGCCAGGCGGGATTGGCTTCGGAGTCCCCGCACCCTGCTGCTCGGCTTCCTCGGGCTGCACCTGCTCTTCCTGTTCGCGCTGCTGCCGACCATCCTCACCGGCCGGGTGCTGGGCGACCTGCCGCTCTATCGGGTCTGGGCCGAGCAGGCGCTGGCCAACGGCGTGTGGCAGGGCATCGACGTCGAGTGGGTGTATCCCATCGGCGCGATCGTGCCGATCGTGCTGGCGGATGCGGCCGGCCCACTGCTGTACCAACTGCTCTGGTTCGTGATGACCGGGGCCCTCAACGCCGCGGCCATCGGCATCCTCACCGACTGGGGCCGCGATCGGGCCGGCTACCGGGCGGCCTGGTTCTGGCTGGCCTTCAGCCTGCTGCTCAGCCCCGTCGGACTGCTGCGCCTCGAGGGGCTCAGCGCCCCACTGGTGATCATGGGCCTGGTGCTGGTGGCCCGCCGCCCCGTGCTGGCCGCCGCCCTGCTCACCGCGGCGACCTGGATCAAGGTCTGGCCGGCCGCGGTGCTGCTCGCCGTCGTGGCGGCGAGCCGGCGCCGGGTGAGCGTGGTCGTCACCGGCGGAGTGATCACGGCCGGTATCGCCGGCGCCGTCTGGGCGGCCGGAGGCCTGCGGTTTCTGACCGGCTTCGTCACCATGCAATCCGACCGGGCCCTGCAGCTCGAGGCGCCGGTGACGACCCCGTGGGTGTGGCTGGCCGCGATGGGCCAGCACGGCACCACGATCTACCAGAACCACGCCATCGCCACCCGCGAAGTGAGCGGCCCCGGCGCCGGCTTCGTGGCGGCCGCCATGACCCCGCTGATGTTCCTGGTCATCGCCGGCATCTTCGTTCTGCTCCTGCTGGCCCTGCGTCGCAGCCGCGACAACGCCCAGCTGGTGCTTCTGGGCGCATTGGCCCTGGTGACCACGTTCGTGGTGCTCAACAAGGTGGGTTCGCCGCAGTACATGCTGTGGATCGCCCCGGTCGTGGCCGTCGGCGTGGCCCACGACTGGGTTGTCTGGCGGGTGCCGGCCTATCTCACGATCGTGATCGGCGGGTTGACCACCCTGATCTTCCCGATCTTCTACCTGCCCCTGGTGCACGGGGATGCCGGTGCGATCCTGCTGCTCACCGTGCGCAACGCTCTGCTCGTGGTGCTGCTCGGCTGGTCGGTCCTGGCCCTGTGGCGCACGGCCTTCGCGAGCTCGCCGGCATCCGTATCGGGCGTCAGCGCGCCGGAGCGCGTGGCCTGGCCACCCGCTGACGCCACCAGTTTGCGGGGCGACCCGGCCACACGAGGCAGAATAGGGAGGTGACTGCTACAACGACCTTCGCCCTCGTCCGCCACGGCCAGACCGATTGGAACGCCATCGGGCGCATCCAGGGGGCCACCGATGTGCCCCTCAACGACGTGGGCCGGGGCCAGGCCACGGAGGCGGTCGCACCGCTCTCGCAGTACGAATGGGACTTCGTCGTGGCATCGCCGCTGTCCCGTGCGGCCGAGACGGCCGACATCATCGCCGCGGACCTGGACCTCGAGGTGACCCGCCACCTGCCCGGCCTCGTCGAGCGCAACTACGGACCGGCGGAGGGGCTCTCCGCCGGACCCACGCTCGACGCCCTGCGGGCCGACGGCGACTCCGGCAGCTTCCGTGGTGCCGAGGCGGCGCTCAGCGTGTCCAACCGCGGCCTTGGTGCGCTGCGCCAGCTCGCCGAGGACTACCCGGGCGCCCGCATCATCGTCGTCTGCCACGGCACCCTGATTCGCCTCAGCCTGATGGCCGCCCTCGAGCGGGACATCCCGCCGATCCTGAACGCGGCAATGTCGGTCGTGCAGTTCAGCCCCGAGGCCGGCTGGACCGCATCCGTCATCAACAACGAGCCGCTCGAGGCCGACGCCGTGGCCCTCGCCGGCTAACTGTTCCCGCTGCGGACAAATGGTCCCGGCACACCGGGCGCACATGTCCGCATGGGCAACAGGTGCGGCTGCCTGACCGGCTAGCGACGGGTGGACACCGTAACGGTGAACTTGGTGTTGCGGCCGACCTGATGGGTCGGTCCCACGATGCGGGTGAGGGCGGGGCGATAGCCGAGGTGGGTGTTCCACACGGTCCACAATTCGCCGCCGGGGCGCAGGACTCTGGCCGCATCCTCGAAGAGCTTCAGGGCGATGCCGGCGTGCACCGACGACCCGATGTGGAACGGCGGGTTCAGCAGGATCAGCTCGGCGGACGCGTCGGGTTGCGCGCTCAGCGCGTCGTCGCGCAGCACCCGCACCCGATCCATTACGCCGTTGGCCGACATGGTGGCCAAGGCGGAGGCGACGGCCGCGGCGGACTGGTCGCTCGCCACCAGCTGCAGGCCGGGGCGACGCTGGGCGAGGGCGGCCGCGAGCACCCCGGTACCGCAGCCCAGGTCGACGGCGGTGACGGCATCCGGCTTCATACGGTCGAGGAATTCGAGCAGATAGCGGGTGCCGATGTCGATGGTGGTGCCGGCGAAGGCGGCGCCGTGGGCGCAGACGGTGAGACCCAGGTCGGGGTGCTCGACCGTACGCGGCCACGCCGGGCCGGCCTGGTCAGTGCTGTCCGAGACCGTCGGCTGCGTAATGATCAGGACACGCGACTTCTGCCGCGCCGGCGTGACGTGCAGCTCGCCGAAGTGCCGGCGCAGCACCTCGTTCATGGCCACAGTCATGTGCTTGATGCGACCACCGGCGACCACGGTCACGTCGGGGGCGGCGAAGCGGGCGATGGTGCCGGCCAGCTCGTCGAGGGCGGCCAGGCTGCGCGGCAGCTGCAGCAGCACCAGGCGGGCCCCGGTGAACAGCTCGGCGCCCAGCTGCACATGCCGGTACGCCCCGGTGAGGCCGGCCAGATCGGGCACGCTGCTCGCCAGATCGGCCGCGTTGTGATCGAGGGCGTGTTCGCCGGAGAGCGCGTCCTGGTAGACGCGCACCTCAGGCTGCGCTCCCAGCCGCGCGGTCAGCTGCGCCACCGCCGCGAGCGTCAGGGCACCGTAGTGGTCCTCGAGCACCACGACCTCGCCGACACCGGCCGTGGCCAGTCCCGCCGCGGCCTCGTCCAGGATCAGCCGGTCGCTCGCGTCGACGGCGAAAAGATTGGTCGCCTCGACATCGGGCCAGCGGCGCAGGCGCTCGAAAGGAAAGTCAGGCATCCGCTCAGAATAGCCGCCAGGGACTCGAACGGCTCAGCGAGGCCGGTGCGGCGTGGGACAATAAGAGACCCCTTCACCCAACCGTCACGGACACCGCACCTTATGGCCCACAACCTCAGCGATCTGCAGATCGCGCGCCTCGTCGGGCCACAGGCATATTCGCGTGGGGTGCGTTACGCCAAGGAGGGCCGGGTTGAAGACCAGGTCTGGCAGCTGGGCGGCAGCCGCCTGCTCGGCACCGTCGGCGGCACCCAGGCCCGACCCTACGACGTCACCGTGACATTTCAGCAGGATTCCAACGGCACCGTGGTGCGCGCATCCGGCACCTGCAGCTGCCCGATGGGCCTGAACTGCAAGCACGTCGTCGCACTGCTGCTGGCCAGCCGGTCCACGGCCGCCGACCTCGCCCGTGCACGCTCGGCAGATTCCCAGCGTCCCCACACCAGTGCCCCCGCCACCTGGCAGAGTGCCCTGGCACCGCTCACCAGGGCGCCGGAGGCCGAGCCACCGACGGGCACCGCCCTCGCCCTGCAGTTCGAGTTACTGCCGCCGCCGCGCGCCGCGCGGCTGCCCGCCCCGAGCGTGTCGCTCGCCCGCCTGGGCGTGCGCCCGATGGTGCGCGGCAAGAAGGGCAAGTGGATCCGCGGCAACCTCACCTGGGACAACCTCTCCTACTCCCGCGGCATGCTCAACCGCGCCCAGTTGCGGGTGCTCTCCGCCATCTTCGAGCTCTACTCCTCCGGCCAGCGTTACCACGTGACCACCGACCCGTGGCTGCACCTGGACGGGTTCGCCAACCGCGCCCTCTGGGGTCTGCTCGGCGAGGCCCGCGAGGCCGGCATCCCCTTCATCGGCACCACACCCGGACAGGAGCCGGTGACGGTCTCGGACGAACCCGCCGAACTGTCGCTCGACATCCGCCGCGACCACGGCGGCCTCACCCTCTCCCCCACCGTCTCCCTCGGCGGCCAGTTGCTCGACCGCAGCGCCCTCGGTTACATCGGTGACCCGGCGCACGGCCTGTTCACCTGGACGACCACCAGCACCGACGTGCGCCTCACCATCGCCCCACTCGCGCGCCAGCTCGGCCGCGACCTGCGGGTTCTCGCCTCGGCGCACACCCCCATCACGATTCCGCCCGACGAGGAGAACGTCTTCCTCGCCGACTTCTACCCGTTCCTGCGCGGCCAGCTCTCGCTGATCAGCACCGACGAGTCGTTCGAACTGCCCGACACCGCCCGCCCGGTGCTGGCCCTGTCGATCATCGCCCACGCGGATGCCCGCATCGGCTTGCACTGGGAGTGGCAGTACACCGGCGGTGCCGGCGCCTCGGGCGCCCCGGCCATCGCGCCCCTGCACGGCCCGGCCACCGACGACGCCCCGGCCGGCTACCGGGACACGGCCGACGAGGCCCGCATCCTGCATGCCGTCAGCGGCATATTCGCGGGATTCCCCGCCCACCAGCCGGCCTTGTTCGCCGCGGAGCTGACCGGTTCAGCCGGGGCTGCCGATTCCGCGGGCATCCTGCGCGCCGACGCCACCCTCGACGGCGCCCGCATGATCGAGTTCCTCGAGGCCGTGCTGCCGGTGCTCGAGGCCACGGACGACCTGCTCGTGCAGTTCGTCGGCGACGCCCCAGAGTACCGCGAGGCCGCCGAGCCGCCCACCCTCACCTTCGCCACCTCGGCGCGGGCCGAGAGCCGGGACTGGTTCGACCTCTCGGTGCGGGTCACCGTCGACGGCGAGGATGTGCCCTTCGACGAGGTCTTCAGGGCCCTGGCCACCGGCCAGGAACTGATGATCCTGCCGGACGGCACCTACTTCAGCCTGGACCGGCCCGAACTGCAACAGCTGCGCCACCTCATCGAAGAGGCCCGCGGCCTGCAGGATTCCCCGAACGACTCGCTGCGCATCAACCGGGCCCAGTCCGACCTCTGGGAGGAACTGCAGGACCTCGGCAGTGCCGAAGCCGAGGCCGCCGCCTGGCGTGACACCCTCGCCGGCCTCGCCGACGGCGCCACGATCGCGCACCGGGAGCTGCCCGCCGCCGTGCAGGCATCGCTCCGGCCCTACCAGCAGACCGGGTTCGACTGGCTCGGCTTCCTCTACGACACCGGCCTCGGCGGCGTCCTCGCCGACGACATGGGCCTGGGCAAGACCCTGCAGGCCATCGCTCTCATCGTCGACGCCCGCGAACGACAGAGCGCACGCCGCCCGTTCCTGGTCGTCGCGCCCACCAGCGTGGTGCACAACTGGGCCACCGAGTGCGCCAGGTTCGCCCCCGGCCTCTCGGTCGCCGCGATCACCGAGACCACCGCCAAGCGCGGTGCGTCTCTGGCCGAGGCCGTGACCACGGCGGATGTCGTGATCACCTCGTACACCCTGTTCAGGCTCGATTTCGACGAGTACGACGCCGTCAGCTGGGCGGGCCTGCTGCTCGACGAGGCCCAGTTCGTGAAGAACCACAAGTCCAGGGCGCACCAATGCGCCAAGCGGCTGCAGGCCCCGTTCAAGCTCGCCATCACCGGCACGCCGCTGGAGAACAACCTGATGGAACTGTGGTCGCTGCTCTCGATCACCGCCCCCGGCCTGTTCCCCAGCGCCGCCCGCTTCTCCGACTACTACCAGCGGCCCATCGAGACGCAAGCCGACGGTGACAGGCTCGGCCAGCTGCGCCGGCGCATCCGCCCGTTCATGCTGCGCCGCACCAAGGACCAGGTGGCCAGCGACCTGCCCGCCAAGCAGGAGCAGGTGCTCGAACTCGAACTGCACCCGCGCCATCGCCGGGTGTATCAGATGCACCTGCAGCGCGAACGTCAGAAGGTGCTCGGACTGCTCGGCGACCTCAACCAGAACCGGTTCGAGATCTTCCGGTCGATCACCATGCTGCGCCAGCTCAGCCTGGATGCGAGCCTGTACGACGACAAGTACGCCGACATCCCCTCGAGCAAGCTGGATGTGCTCATGGAGCTTCTCGAAGACGTCGTCGCCGAGGGGCACCGCACTCTGATCTTCAGCCAGTTCACCGGCTATCTCGCCAAGGTGCGCACCCGCCTCGACGCCGCCGGCGTGACTTACTCCTACCTGGACGGGCGCACCCGCAACCGGGCCGCGGCGATCGACGGGTTCAAGAACGGCGACACCTCGGTGTTCCTGATCAGCCTCAAGGCCGGTGGCTTCGGCCTCAACCTCACCGAGGCCGACTACTGCATCCTGCTCGACCCCTGGTGGAACCCCGCCGCCGAGGCGCAGGCCGTTGACCGGGCACATCGCATCGGCCAGACCAAGAACGTGATGGTCTACCGTCTGGTGGCCACCGACACGATCGAGGAGAAGGTGATGGCGCTCAAGGCCGTCAAGGCCAAACTCTTCGACAGCGTCATGACCGATGGCGGCGCCCAGGGAACCGGCCAGGGGCTCACAGCCTCCGACATCCGCGAACTGCTCGAGTAGCGCCGGACGTGACCGATATTCCCGCCGGCCCGGCGGCCGACCAGGCTGTCGATCACGCCGTCGACCAGGCCGTCGAGGCCCGCGAGCGGCTCAAGCAGGCCGCTCGGCGCGCCCACCGCAGCCGGTCGGTGCGGGCCTCCGCCCGGCTCGGGCTGCTCGCCAACGGCCTGGTGCACGCCCTGATCGGAGGAATCGGCCTGCGCATCGCGAACGGCCAGCCCGGCGAAGCCGACCAGCTCGGCGCGCTGAGCGCCATCGCCAACGGCCCCGGCGGCATTGCCGTGCTCTGGTTGTCGACGGTGTCGTTGTGGGGCCTGGCGCTCTGGCAGGGCACCAACGCCGCGTTCAGCGTGGCGCCCAATCGACGGGTCCTCGTGTTCCGCCGCTGCCTCAACGTCGGCAAGGCCCTCGGCTTCGCGCTGCTGGGCACCGTCACGTTCGCGGTCGCGCTCGGCGCCAGGGCCGGCGGCGCCGAGACGGTGCGGCGCGCCGACGACGCCATCGTGGAGAGCCCCGTCGGCCTGTTCCTGCTGCTGGTGGTGGGCAGCACCGTGGCCATCATCGGCGGCGGCCTCGTCTGGCGTGGTCTGCGACGCAACTTCCGCGAGGAGCTGCGCTACCTCTGGGGGCCCACCAAGGTCATCGTGCTCGGCCTGGGAGTGTTCGGCCACGTCACCAAGGGGATCGCGTTCCTGGTCACCGGCGGGCTACTGCTCGCCGCCGCCGTGTTCGCCGATGTGCGCTGGGTGGGTGGCCTGGACGCCGGGCTGCGCTACCTGCTCACCCTGCAATCGGGCCCGATCCTGCTCAACGTCGTCGCTGCGGGCCTGATCGCTTTCGGACTGTACCTGGTGGCCCGGGCGGCGTTCCTGCGGCACTAACAGCCGAACAGCGCAGTCAGGCTGAGAGTTGGATGAGGGCCCGACGATCTGCTTCAATTTCGAAGTACTCTGTGGGCATGGACATTCGCGAGATCCCCCTCACCGCCGCCGACGGCTCCACCACCTCGCTGGCCGAGTACGCCGACAAGGTTGTGCTCGTGGTCAACGTCGCCTCCCGCTGCGGCCTGACACCGCAGTACGAGACCCTCGAACAGCTGCAGCGCACGTACGCCGACCAGGGCTTCACAGTGCTCGGCTTCCCCTGCAACCAGTTCGCCCTCGGCGAGACCGGATCGAGCGAGAAGATCGCCGAATTCTGCTCCACCACCTACGGCGTCACCTTCCCGCTGATGGAGAAGACGAAGGTGAACGGTGGCTCCCAGCATCCGCTCTACGCCGAGCTCACCCAAACGCCGGATGGCGCGGGCAAGGCCGGCAAGGTCAAGTGGAACTTCGAGAAGTTCGTGATATCGCCCTCCGGTGCGGTCCAGCGGTTCCGCCCGACCACCCTGCCCGACTCCCCCGAGGTCATCGCGGCTATCGAGTCCGGCCTGGCGGAGCTGAAGCCCGCCGCCTAACCGTTCTCGGAGTTCGGCACCCCGTAGGACGCCGCGCTGTGCATCTCGATGGCCACATACGGTTCGTCGCCGACCACCCAGGCGTTGTGCCCGGACGGAATGAGGTAGGAATCGCCGACGGTGATGGTGGCCGTGGCCCCGTCGTCGAGCATGACCTCCAGGGTGCCCGACAGGCAGTAGCCCACGTGCAGGAGGCGACAGGAATCGGTGTTCACCGTCGGCTTGATGTTGTCGGCCCACGTCCAGCCCGGCTGCATCGTCATACGGCCGACCGAGAACTCGTCCAGGTGGTTCAGTTCCAGCAGAGTCTTCTCCGGCGCGCGACGCTCGTCAGGCGTGCTGTGCGACTTGACCTGCAGGGTGTGCGCAGTGGTGGCCATGGTGTCTTCCCAACTCTGGCGGGCCCATCAAGAAGGTCGGACACGCGGCCCACCCTGACGTGCCTGGCACGTGACCGAGCCAGACTAAACCCACCTGGCGAGGCCTGAAAGCCCGGGCTCGGATCTCCGTGAGCGAGCACCGACTGTTCCCCATCCAATAGTGGTTGAGGTGGGCGGCTAGGAACCGAACGCCAGGCGGGCGTCGGCATACGTGGCGGCGACCGTCGTGGTGCAGGTGCCGGTGCCAGTGCCAGGGGCGTCGGCGTTGATGTCGACGAGGGCGTCGTCGAAGCGGCGCACCGGTTGTGCGTCCAGGTCGCCGGGCTCCGTGGTCCAGGCGCGCGGGGTCCAGGCGGGCCAGCCGGGATCTCCGTCGTTGATGAAGGACACCGCGGCTCCGTGCACCTCGTCGGCCAGCCGCTGGGACGGGGCGGGACCGGCCAGCGCCGCCACCCGCGGGGCGTCCAGCGCATCGAAGAAGAACGGCAGATCGAGGCAGTGCAGCGCCCCGCCGAAGGTGGGCGAGCGCCACGCGAACGCCCAGAGCCAGCTGGGCGCCGCATCCGTTGTGGCGGCCTCTGCCCTCGTTTCGGCGACCCGCAGCATGACGCCGCGGATGGCGCGGTCGGAGGCGAACTGGCCCAGCAGTTCGGCGGTACCGAGCCTGTCGTGCGCCGCGGCGTACGCCCGCGCCGACGGCGCGGCGACGCCGAGACGGCCGAGCACTTCCGCGGCATCTTCGCCGGCCAACTCGTCGGTGAGGTCGGCTATGGCGAAGTTGAACTCGTGGTCGGTGCTGCCCAGCATCAACGGCTTGGCGGTGCCGATGCCCGCCCGCACGGCGTCGACCGTGGCCAACGGGACCAGGTCGCCGTCGACGACCGGTCCGAACGGGAGACCGGCGACGAGGGCGTTCGCGATCTCGCCCAGCGGGCCGGCGGGGGTGCCGGCGGCGAAGGCCGTCGCCCGCGGCTGCTCGGCGAGGATCTGGTTTTCGGTGAGCGCCCCGAGTCCCGCCCGGGTGGGCGCAACGCCGGCCAGGGCGGCCAGGCGCCGACCGGTCCGCTCCGCTTGGTCGGGCACGAGATAGGTGGCCACCCCGGAGATGACGATGGCCCGCGCGAACAGCGGTTGCGCCCGCGGCATCGTCAACAGGGTGAGCACGGCGCCGCCGCCCGCGGATTGCCCGGCGATCGTTACCCGGGCCGGGTCGCCGCCGAAGACCTGGATGTTGTCGCGTACCCACGCGAGCGCCAGCAGCCAGTCGAGCACGCCGCGGTTCAGCGGCGCATCCTCGATCCACCCGAAGCCGTCGAAGCCGAGCCGGTACGACACGTTCACGGTGACAACACCGTGCCGGTTGAAGTTTGCGCCGTCGTACCACGGGCTCGCTGCCGACCCGGAGGTGTAGCCGCCGCCGTGGATGTAGACCAGCACGGGCAGGCCGGCACCGGCGGGCACCGGGGTGGGGTCGGGGGTGAACACGCTCAGGTTCAGCGTCGACTCGCCCGGGAAGCTGGGCTCGGGCACCAGAGTGCTGTCGCCACCGTCGATGCGTTGCGGGGTGGCGCCGGGGCTGCCGGCATCCCGCACGCCGGACCAGGCCGGGTGCGGCACCGGGGCCGCGAAGCGCAGCTCCCCGACCGGCGGGGCGGCGTAGGGAATGCCGAGGAACGCTGTCGACCCGGGGCGCCGGACGCCGCGGACGATCCCCGCCGTTGTCGTGACCTCGACGGTGTTCATGGGGCGCCCTTTCACTGAGACGGTGGTGGTGCACCGCGATTGAGGTTATCGCGCAGAGCGCCGCCGGGTCTGGCCCCGACGGCGTCCGGCGCGCAGAATGGATGCGCCACACCGCGGTGAGCATTCGCCGTGGACCGTTCACCGCGCGAGGAGCACACCATGGCCAAGCTGATCTGCACCTTCATCACCTCCCTGGACGGCTATGTGGCCGACACCGAGGGCAACTTCGACTGGAGTACCCCGAGCGATGAGGTGCACACCTTCGTCAATGACCTGGAGCGTTCGGTGGGCACCTACCTGTACGGCCGGCGGTTGTATGAGGTGATGGTGGCCTGGGAAACCATGCACCTGAACGACGACGCCCAGCCGGCCGTGATGCGCGACTACACCGCGATCTGGCAGGCGGCAGAGAAGATCGTCTACTCCAGGACCCTGGCCGAACCACTCAGCCGGCGTACCCGCATCGAGCGCAGCTTCGACCCGGAGGCGGTGCGGGCGCTCAAGGCTTCGGCCACCGCCAACCTGTTGATCGGCGGTCCGCACCTGGCGGCACAGGCCTTCGCGGCCGGGCTGGTCGACGAGGTGCAGCTGTTCATCTCCCCCATCGTGGTGGGCGGCGGCCTGAAGGCCGTGCCCGACGGCCTGCACCTCGGTCTCGAGCTGACGGACGAGTACGCGTTCCGGAACGGCGTGGTGTACCTGGGCTATCGCGTACGGCACTGACCGCACACGATAATCTGGGGCTGCGCCGGCACCCCCGGCCCCACCAGATTGGACCAGACGATGACGCCTGACCGTGCTCCTGACCGTTCGATCGCCGCATCCACCCGCGCCCTCGTCATCGGCGAGGCCCTCATCGACATCGTGCGGCGCCCGGGCGCCGAGCCGGTGAGTCACGCGGGCGGCAGCCCGATGAACGTGGCGTACGGACTCGGCCGGCTCGGTGTGCCGACCACCCTGGTCACCCAGATCGGGGCAGACCCGTTCGGCGAGATCATCGCGGGGCACCTGCGCGCGGCCGGCGTCGACCTGCTGCCGGGGTCGGTCACGACCGGCGCCACCTCGAGCGCCACCGCCATCCTGGATGCGGCCGGCGCCGCCACCTATGACTTCGACCTGCGCTGGGAGCTGCCATCGGTGGCGCTGCCCGCCCCGTGCGCCTTGATCCACACGGGCTCGATCGCCGCGATCCTGCAGCCCGGCGGCCGGGCCGTGTTGACCGCGTTCACCGGCGCCCCGGCCGGCACCCTGCTCAGCTACGACCCCAATGTGCGGCCCGGCATCATGGGCAGCCGTGACGACGTGGTGCGAGCCGTCGAAGAGCTCTCCCGGGCCGCGCACGTGGTGAAAATGAGCGACGAGGATGCCGCGTGGCTCTATCCGGGGCGGAGCCTGGACCAGATTGCCCGGGAATACGTGGCGGCCGGGGTGGCCCTGTTCGCCATCACCCGAGGCGGCGACGGCGCCCTGCTGCGGGCCGGCGGGGCCACGGCCGAGCTGGCCGCGCATCCGGTGACCGTGGTCGACACCATCGGCGCCGGTGACTCGTTCATGTCGGGGCTGCTCTACGCGATCCTCGTGAACGATGCCACCGAGGCCATCCTGCAGAACACCCTCGGCGCCGCCGACCTCGGTCGCCTGGGCCAGACCGCCCTGGCGAGCGCGGCGATCACGGTGTCGCGTGCGGGCGCCAACCCGCCCACGGTGGCGGAGCTGTTCGCGCGCTGACCCGCCCCTTCCACCGCACCGATGCAGACAGCGTGGGGCAAGTCAATCCCCTTGAACGCTGCAGCGACCCTGGCTTTACTGTGCCTACGTTGTCCCCATTGAGTGGGTCTCTGGCAACGGGTAACAGGAAGTTTGGTGCGACATGGCGGTCACAACAACCGATACGGCAGTGCAAGTCTCGGTAGAACTCACTCCCACGGATGGAGTGGTGATCGAGGGTAATTCGCTGGGGGTCACCATACGCATCACCGCGCTCCGGCCGGCGTTGATCGAGCACGCCGAGCTGACGCTGATCCGCAAGGTCAACTACACCTACGGCCGCGGCAACATCTACGGCGGCGTGTTCCCCGCCCGCGAACGCACCACCGAGCTGCTCACCACGGTCACGGTGCAAGCGCCGGGTGCAATCCCGGCCGGCCAGACCCGGGTGTTGTCGGGCAGCCTGAGCATTCCCACCGACGGCCCGGCCTCGGTGCGGGGCGACCTGATCGACGTGGGCTGGTCTGTGCGTTGCGTCCTGCATGCCGCCGGTGGTCAGATCATCAAGCGGGAACGACTGATCGACGTGCAGTCTTGGGGCCAGACCAGCGCCACCGACATCGGCCATCCGCCGGTCGGCGAACACCTCGGACAGGTCGCCCTGGAGTTCATCGCGTTGTCCTCCCGGGTGCTGGAACCCGGCACCCCGCTCACGGGCGTCCTGCGGGTGCGTCCCCGCGACGAGATCTCGACCCGGGGCGTGCGCGTGCAGCTGGTGCGCTGCGAGGAGGTCTGGGGCGGACCCGGCCAGGTCGCCGACCCCGACGCCAGCGAGTCCGAGGGCTACCGGCACGCCGAAGCCGTGACGGCCGCCGTCGTGGTGGGCCCCGCCGGGATGCTCACCCCCGGCACGGTGGTCGATCTGCCGTTCACGGTCGAAACACCCGCGGGCCTGCCGGCACCGTCGTTGTCCATCGGTAACCTGCACGTGCGCTGGGAAATCCGGGCCGTCGTCGACCTGCCCCTGCGCCTGGACCCGCGGCTCTCGCTCGACCTGCTCGCCGTCACGGCCAGCCGGCAACCGAGTGATTCCGGCCGCCCCGGGGCCCTCGACACCGACTGAGCACCGGTCTCACCAGGATTGAGAAGGCGGAGTGCTGGATCGCATCCGGTTCTCCTGTTGGACAGTGGGCTCCGAGCGGAGCAGCCTGAGGGTATGGAATACACACACCTCGGTCGTTCCGGCCTGTCCGTTTCGCGCCTGTGCCTCGGCACCATGAACTTCGGGCCCGAGACCGACGAGCCCACCTCGTTCGGCATCATGGACGCTGCCAGGGCGGCGGGCATCAACTTCTTCGACACCGCCAACGTCTACGGCTCCAAGCAGGGCCGGGGCGCCACCGAGAGCATCCTGGGCCGCTGGTTCGCGCAGGGCGGCGAGCGGCGCGAGGACACCGTGCTGGCCACCAAGGTCTACGGCACCATGTCCGACCGGCCCAATGACGGCAAGCTGTCGGCGCTCAACATCCGCCGCTCACTCGATGAGAGCCTGAAGCGCCTGCAGACCGACCACATCGACCTGTTCCAGTTTCACCACGTGGACCGTGACACCCCGTGGGATGAGATCTGGCAGGCCATGGAAACCGCCGTCGCGCAGGGCAAGGTCCTCTACGCCGGCAGCAGCAACTTCGCCGGTTGGCACATCGCCACCGCGCAGGCCGAGGCCCGCAAGCGCAACTTCAGCGGGCTGGTGAGCGAGCAGTCGCTGTACAACCTGCTCAAGCGCGACATCGAACGAGAGGTCATCCCCGCCGCCCAGGCCAACGGGATGGGAATCCTGCCCTGGTCGCCGCTGGACGGCGGCCTGCTCGGCGGTGTGCTGCGCAAGGAGCGCGACGGCAGCCGCCGGGTCTCCGGGGCCAACGCCGACAAGCTCGAGAAGAACCGCGCGGCCATCGGTGCCTACGAGGACTTCGCCGCCGAACTCGGCACCGAGCCCGGCGACCTGGGCCTGGCCTGGCTGATGCACCAGAGCGCGGTGACCGCACCGATCATCGGTCCGCGCACCATGGAGCAGCTCGAGGCCGGCCTGCGCGCCGTTGACCTGAAGCTCGACCAGGCCGCGCTCCATCGCCTAGACGAGATCTTTCCCGGCTACCGCACCGCGCCGGAAGACTACGCCTGGTGAGCGCCGGACTCAGTGTTCTCTTCATCGGCGGCACCGGGGTGATCAGCACGGCCGCGGCCGAGCTGGCCGTGGCTCGTGGCCACCGGCTGACCGTGCTCAATCGCGGCCAGTCCGCCCTGCGCAGCGTTCCCGACGCGGCTGAGGTGCTCACCGTGGACGTGCGGGACGCGGCCGCGGTTGCGGCGGCGCTCGGTGAGCGTCGTTTCGACGTGGTGGTGGACTTCGTGGCGTTCACCCCGGAGCACGTGCGCGCCGACATCGCCCAGTTCGCCGGCCGCTGCGGGCAGTACATCTTCATCAGTTCGGCCTCGGCGTACCAGAAGCCGCCGGCCGCCCTGCCGGTGCGGGAGTCCACTCCCCTGCACAACCCGTTCTGGGCGTACTCCCGCGACAAGGCCGCCTGCGAAGATGTGCTCATGGCGGCGCACCGGGAGCAGGGCTTCCCGGTCACCATCATCCGCCCGTCGCACACCTACGACCGAACCCAGATCGCGCTGCTCGGCGGGTGGACCGACATCCACCGGATGCGCACCGGTCAGCCGGTGGTGGTGCACGGCGACGGCACGTCGCTCTGGACCCTCACCCACAGCACCGACTTCGCCAAGGCGCTCGTGGGCCTGTTCGGCCGGTCGCAGGCCGTGGGCGACAGCTTCACCATCACCTCGAACGAGTACCTCCCCTGGGACGCCATCTACGCCGAGTATGCCCGCGCCGCCGGCGCCCCGGCGCCGCAGATCGTGCACGTGGCGAGTGACACCATGGCGGCGGCCAACCCCGAGTGGAGTGGTCCGCTGCTGGGCGACCGGTCTCACTCGGTGATCTTCGACAACAGCAAGGTCACCGCACTCGTGCCCGATTTCGTGTGCACCACCCCGGTCGCGCTCGGCTTCCGCGAGGCGATCGCCTGGTACGACGCGCATCCCGACCAGCAGGTGGTGGATGCGGCGCTGAACGCCACCCTCGACGGGCTCGTCACCGCGCACTCCACTCTTTCCTGATCATCCGCAGCACTCGATTGGACACCCTATGAAGACCCGACTCATCGGCGACCGTCCCGTCAGCTCCATCGGCCTGGGCGGCATGCCCATGTCGATCGAGGGCCGACCCGACGAAGCCCGCTCCATCGCCACCATCCACGCCGCCCTCGAGGAGGGCGTGACCCTGTTCGACACCGCGGATGCGTACCACCTGCACGCCGACGAGGTGGGCCACAACGAGTCGCTCATCGCAAAGGCCATCGCCTTGTGGGGCGGCGACTCGTCGCGGGTGATCGTGGCCACCAAGGGCGGGCACCTGCGGCCCGGCGACGGCACCTGGTACGTCGACGGCCGACCCGAGTACCTCAAGCAGGCCGCCGAAGCCTCGCTCAAGCGCCTCGGCGGCGACGCGATCGACCTGTACCACCACCACCGGCCCGACCCCGCGGTGCCGTACGCCGACTCGATCGGCGCCATCCGGGACCTGCTCGACGCCGGCACCATCCGCCTGGCCGGTATCTCCAACGCCAACCCGGCGCAGATCCGCGAGGCCCACGACATCCTCGGCGGCCGGCTCGCCAGCGTGCAGAACCAGTACTCGCCCGCGTTCCTCAGCAGCCGGCCCGAGCTCGACCTCTGCACCGAGCTCGGCGTCGCGTTCCTGTCCTGGAGCCCACTGGGCGGCATCAAGTCCGCCGCCGACCTGGGCACAGCCTTCGCGCCGTTCCAGCGGGTGGCGGATGCCCACGGCGTGAGCCCGCAGGTCGTCACGCTGGCCTGGCACCTGGCCGCGTCGCCCCGGGTGATTCCCATCCCCGGTGCGAGCCGACCCGAGAGCATCCGTGACTCGGTCCGCGCAGCCGACCTGACCCTGTCAGACGAGGAACTCGCCACCCTGTCGGCCGCTCTGAACGACGCCGCGGTGACGGCATGACCGCCATCGTGCACCTCGACCTGCGCCTCGACCCGGCCGCGCTCGAGACCGTCCCGGCCCTGCTGAACGAAGTCCTCACCGCGACCCGCGCCTGGCCGGGAAACGAGGGACTCGAGGTCATCGTCGACGACGCCGACCCCGCCCACGTGATCGTCGTCGAGCACTGGGCCACCGCCGCCGACCACGACGCCTACGCCGCCTGGCGCACCACGCCGGAGGGTGTCAGTCGTCTGGGTGAGGTTCTCGCTGCTCCGCCGGTGAAGACGGTCTTCTCCGGCCGGATCCCGCTGGCCCTCTAGCCGGTCAGCCGGCCGGTCAGGCCGCCGAGCCGACAGCGTCGACGGGCTCGAGGGCGGCGGCCGCGGCGGCGACGTCTTCGAGCAGCTGCTCAAGGAACGCCGACGCGGCCGGGCTGGGCTCGTCGGCGACCGCCACGGCCACCGCCCACTCGGGCACGGTCGCCGGCAGCGGCACCGCAACGAGGTCGTCGGGCCGCTTCAGCGCGAAGCTGGTGGGCACGATGGCCACGCCCAGGTTGTAGCCCACCAGTTCGAGCAGCGGATGCACGTCGTTGACCTCCATCGCCGCCCGGTACTCGAAGCCGGCGGCGGCGAACGCCCGCCGGGCGAGCATGTGCGCGCCCCAGCCGGCCTGGAAGCCGATCAGCGGTTCGGTGCGCAGGGTCTCCAGGTCGGCCTCGGCCAGAGCCGCGACGGGGTGGTCCGGGTGGCAGAGCACCACCATCTTCTGGCTGCTCAACCGGTGCAGCCGCACTCCGGGCGGGGTGTCCCCGGTCACCACGACCAGCGCCACATCGGTGGTGCCACTGGCCACCCCCTCGATCAGCTCCACGGAACCCAGCTGGCGCAGGCGCACCTCCACCCCCTGGTTCGCGGTGCGGAAACGGGCGAGCTCGGCGGGCAGGTCCACAGAGCCCAGGCACGGTTCGGCGCCCACGGTAAGGCGTCCGCGCATGAGGCCGCGTACCGCGGCAACGGCGTTCTGGGCCGCTGCGGCGCTGGCCAGGGTGCGAAGCGCATCCGCCAGCAAAGCCTGACCGGCGGCCGTGAGCTCGACCCGGCGGGTGCTGCGGATGAACAACGAGGTGCCCAGCTCGATCTCCAGGGCCCGGATCGACGCGGACAGCCCCGACTGGGAGATGTGCAGCAGCTCGGCTGCCCGGGTGAAGTGACGTTCGTCGGCGACCGTCACGAAGTGTTCAAGCTGACGCAGTTCCATTCAGCAACCCTACAACTCAGTGCGGCAGCACCCAGAGCCTCGACGTCTCGCTACTTGTCGAGGGGGCGCCAGATCACCACTTGGTTCGAGCGGCGGGTGCGGGTGCCGGCGCGCATCGAGATGACGTCACCGGCCGAGCCGGCCGCGAAGACGCGGCGGCCCGGACGGTTGAGCAATTCGTCGGCCAGGGCCGCTTCCAGGTCCCCCACCCGGCTTTCCAGGGCCCGCACGGTGTCTTCCAGCGCGAGGATGCGCCGGATCCCCTCCAGGCTCACACCCTCGGCACCCAGATCCGCGATCTCCCGCAGCCGGGCCACATCGCGCATTGAGTAGCGGCGCGAGCGGCCCGGCGTGCGGCCGGGGCTGACGAGCCCCATCCGGTCGTACTGCCGCAGGGTCTGCGGGTGCATACCCGCCAACTCTGCGGCAGTGCTGATCACGAAGACCCGGGTGTTCTCATCCATGACCGGTGTCAGCCCTTGGCCCTGGCGAGCAGTTCGTCGCGCGGGTTCTCCTTGGGCAGCGCCTCGTTGAACGCGAGCAGCTTCTCCTCGGCGTCCTTCGACAGGTGCGACGGCACGGCCACCTGAACCTCGGCGAGCAGGTCGCCGGTGCCCTTCGGGGTGACCACACCGCGACCCTTGACCCGCAGCACCCGCCCACTGGGGGTGCCGGGCGCCACGCGCAGCTTCACCGGCGGCCCGCCCAGGGTGGGCACCTCGATGGTGGCACCGAGGGCGGCTTCAGCGAAGGTCACCGGCACGTTCACACGCAGGTTGAGTCCGTCGCGTTCGAAGACCGGGTGCTTGCGCACGGTGACGGTGAGCACGATGTCACCGTTCTCGCCGCCGTCCGGGCTGGGTTGCCCCTGCCCGCGCAGCTTGATCTTCTGCCCGTCGGCCACGCCGGCGGGAATCTTGACCTTGATCGACCGACCCTCCTGCGTCTGCAGGGTGATCTGGTCGCCGTGGGTGGCCGTGATGAAGTCCACCGTGGTCGACGCGACCACGTCACGCCCCCTGGTCGGCCCGCCCGCACCTCGGAAACCTCCGGTGGGGGTGCCGAACCGGCCACCACCACCCTGGGCGCCACGGCCGAACATTCCGCCGAGGATGTCGTCGAAGCCGGCCTGCTCGTAGGAGTAGCCCTGCTGTTGACGGGCTCCTCCACCGAACATGCCGCCGAAGACGTCGTCGAAGCCGCCCTGCTGGCCGCCCTGCCCGGGGGCGGTGAAGCGAGCTCCACCGCCCATCGCGCGCACGGCGTCGTACTCCTTGCGCTGTTCGGGGTCACCGATGACCGAGTGGGCCTCGCTGATCTCCTTGAACTTCGCCTCCGCCGCGGGGTTACCCGGGTTGGAGTCGGGGTGGTACTTGCGGGCCAGCTTGCGATATGCCTTCTTCAGGTCGGCCGCGGAGACGTCCTTCGACACCCCGAGAACCTTGTAGAAGTCCTTGTCGAACCAGTCCTGGCTAGCCATCGCTCGGTACCTGCACGACGACCTTGGCCACCCGCAACAGCGAGGACCCGAGGTAGTAGCCGGTCTCGACGACGTCGCCGACGGTTTCCACGTCGATGTCGGGCGTGGGCATCTGGAAGATGGCCTCGTGCACGGTGGGGTCGAACACGTCGCCGACGGTGCCGTACGGCTTGAGGCCGATGCGCTCGGTGCTGGCGCGCAGCTTGGCGGCGATGGTCGCGAAGGCGGTGTCGCCCTCGAGATCGCCGTGCTTCTCGGCCCGGTACAGGTCGTCGAGCACCGGCAGCAGTACCTTGACGACTTCGCCGGTGACGCGCTCGCGCTCGATCTCCCGGTTGGCCTCGGTGCGCTTACGGTAGTTGGCGTACTCCGCGGTGACCCGCTTGAGGTCGGCGAGGTGCTCGCTGGAGGGATCGGATGCCTCGAGGTCGGCCGCGTCCAGGATGTCCTGCACGGTCAGCTCGTCCTCCTCGATGCCCGCGGCGTCAGCCGCGTCGACGAACTCGGCCGGAGCGGCCGCGTCGGAGTCCGGCCCGCCCGCCGCGGGGGCGCCCGATTCGGGCACTCCCGCAGCAGCAGACTCGTCTTCGGGACGGTTCTCGTCCGGACGGTTGGCGTCGCTCATTACTTCTTCGCTTCGTCCTCGTCGTCGACAACCTCGGCGTCGACAACGTCTTCGTCGGGGTTGCCCGACTCGGCGGTGGGCTCGGCGGTCTCGGACTCGCCGGCCGCGGCATCCGCCTGGCTGGAGGCGTAGATGGCCTCGCCGAGCTTGCCCTGGCTCTCGGTGAGCTTGTCGAACGCGGTCTTCACAGCGTCGTCGTCGTCACCGGCGAGAGCGGACTTGAGGGCGTCGACGTCGGCCTGAACCTCGGTCTTGACCTCGTCGGGCAGCTTCTCGTCGTTCTCCTTGATCAGCTTCTCGATCGAGTAGGCGAGCTGCTCGGCGCCGTTGCGGGTCTCGGCGGCTTCGCGGCGGCGCTTGTCTTCTGCCGCGTGCTCTTCACCCTCGCGAACCATGCGCTCGATGTCTTCCTTGCCCAGCGCGGTGCCGCCGGTGATGGTCATTGACTGCTCCTTGCCGGTGCCCTTGTCCTTGGCGGACACGTGGACGATGCCGTTGGCGTCGAGGTCGAAGGTGACCTCGACCTGCGGGATGCCGCGCGGGGCCGGCGCGATGCCGGTGAGCTCGAAGGTGCCCAGGTTCTTGTTGTCGCGGGTGAACTCGCGCTCGCCCTGGAAGACCTGGATGGCCACGGACGGCTGGTTGTCGTCGGCCGTGGTGAAGGTCTCGCTGCGCTTGGTGGGGATGGCCGTGTTGCGCTCGATGAGGCGCGTCATGATGCCGCCCTTGGTCTCGATGCCGAGGCTCAGGGGGGTGACGTCGATGAGCAGAACGTCCTTGCGCTCGCCCTTCAGGACACCGGCCTGCAGTGCGGCGCCGACGGCGACGACCTCGTCGGGGTTGACACCCTTGTTCGGGTCCTTGCCACCGGTCTCGGCCTTGACGAGCTCGTACACGGCGGGCATGCGGGTGGAGCCACCGACGAGAACGACGTGCGCGATGTCCTCGACCTTGACGCCGGCCTCACGGATGACGTCCTGGAAGGGCTTCTTGGTGCGGTCGAGCAGGTCTTCGGTCATCTTCTCGAACTGGGCGCGGGTGAGCGTCTCGTCGAGGTTGGCCGGGCCGTTCTCCGTCAGCGAGAGGTACGGCAGCTGGATGCTGGTGGACATGCTCGAGGAGAGTTCCTTCTTGGCCTGCTCCGCGGCTTCCTTGAGGCGCTGCTTGGCGATCTTGTCCTTGGAGACGTCGACGCCGGTGGAGTCCTTGAAGCGCTTGATCAGGTGATCAACGATGCGCTGGTCCCAGTCGTCGCCGCCGAGGCGGTTGTCACCGGAGGTCGAACGCACCTGGATGGTGCTGAAGTCGTCGTCCTTGCCCACCTCGAGGAGGGAGACGTCGAAGGTTCCGCCACCGAGGTCGAAGACCAGGATGAGCTCGTCTTCCTTGCCACGGTCCAGGCCGTAGGCCAGGGCGGCCGCGGTGGGCTCGTTGATGATGCGCAGCACGTTGAGGCCGGCGATCTCGCCGGCTTCCTTGGTGGCCTGGCGTTCGGCGTCGTTGAAGTACGCGGGAACGGTGATGACGGCATCCGTCACCTTGTCGCCCAGGTACTGCTCGGCGTCGCGCTTGAGCTTGGCGAGGATGCGGGCGGAGATCTCCTGCGGGGTGTACTTCTTGTCGTCGATGTCGACGGTCCAGTCGGTGCCGACGTGGCGCTTGACCGACGAAATGGTGCGGTCCACGTTGGTGACGGCCTGGCGCTTGGCGGTCTCGCCGACGAGTACCTCGCCGTCCTTGGTGAACGCGACCACGGAAGGCGTGGTGCGGAAGCCTTCAGCGTTTGCGATGACGGTGGGTTCTCCACCCTCGAGTACGGCCACCACCGAGTTGGTGGTTCCGAGGTCAATGCCGACTGCACGAGCCATGTGAGAGTATCTCCTTCAAAGTTTGGGTTCAAGGCCTGTTTCAAAGACTTGAGTGTTGCTGGCTCAAGTGTGCCACCGCCCAAAAACCTAAGTCAAGCCGGGGCCGCCAAAGTTGAGTCGGAGAGGCTCAACTCCCAGCGTTCTCACAAGAAGTGGGACAATAACGTGTGCCGCCCTCGACCTCACCCGATCCCGCCGCGGACTCCGTACGCCGACGCGCCGTGCTGGCGAAGCTCCCGCGGATCTCCCGGCTCGACGGCTCCGCCATCCGGGTTCTCCTCGTCGACGACGAGGACACCCTCACCAATCTGGTGAGCCTGGCGCTGAGTTATGAGGGCTGGATCGTGGACGTCGCCCACACCGGGCAGGCCGCCCTGCGGGCCTACCGGGACAACCGGCCGGACGTCGTGATCCTGGACATCATGCTGCCGGACACCGACGGATTGAGCGTGCTGCGCCACCTGCGCTCCGGCGGTTCCACCACGCCGACCCTGTTCCTCACCGCCAGGGACTCTGTGGACGACCGCATCATCGGCCTGACCGCCGGCGGTGACGACTACATGACCAAGCCGTTCAGCCTCGAGGAGCTCGTGGCCCGGCTGCGCGGGCTGCTGCGCCGCACCGTGCAGGCCGTCCCTGAGGAGCAGGCCGCGCTGGTGGTGGGCACCCTGACCCTGGACGAAACCAGCTATCGGGTGCGTCGCGACGACGCCGACATCATGCTCACCACGACCGAGTTCGACCTGTTGCGCTACTTCATGCGCAACCCGATGCGGGTGCTGAGCCGGGCGCAGATCCTTGACGAGGTCTGGAACTACGACTTCGCCGGGCGCGGGAGCATCGTGGACCTCTACGTGTCGTACCTGCGCAAGAAGATCGATGCGGAACGCGCCCCGATGCTGCACACCGTGCGCGGTGTCGGCTACATGCTGAGGCCCGCGGAGTGAGCGCGGTCGGTTCGTCTACGGCTCCCCCCGAGCGCGGAGCGGCGCCCTGGACGCTCCGCCGCCGACTGGTGGTGGGAATCGCCGGCGTCGTGGCAGCGGTGCTTCTGGGCATGGGCCTGCTGAGCATCGCCGTGTTGAGCACCTCCACGAACACCGTGGCCGATGCCCAGCTCACGGCGTCGCTGTCGGCGCTGAGCCAGTCTGTCGACAAGTACCGGGGTCCGCCCGCCGTCGGCGGGCACGGGCACGGCGGCGGCGTGGCCAAGTCCTTCGTCGATTTTGTCGGGCACGGGCGTGGCACCGTGATCGCGGTCGTCGCTGATGGTGTGGTCGCCGACTCCGCCCTGTTCTCGGGCACCGGCGCCGTTGTGCTCTCGACCGACGCGATCGAGGCGATCGAGCTTGCCGTCACCGATCTGGAGTCGGACGGCGAGAACCGAAGCCTGAACCTGGGCGACCTCGGCAGTTACCGCGTCGCGACAGTCGTCAACGACGGCGAGCTGCTGGTGGCCGGCGTACCGCTCGAGGCCGCCGAGATGGCGTTGTTGCGCCAGGGCCTGGCCATCGCCGTCTTCACGGTGCTGGCGCTGGCCGGAACCGTGCTGGGCACGATTCTGGTCGTGCGACTCGCCCTGCGCCCACTGGCCCGGGTGGTCGAGACCGCCGTCGAGGTGACCGCGCTGCCGTTGGCCGTGGGCGACCACGGCATCTCCACCCGCCTCGCGGCCGCAGACACCGATCCCCGTACCGAGACGGGCAAGGTGGGTGAAGCCCTCAACCAACTGCTCGACCACGTCGACACCGCCCTCAGCGTGCGGGCCGCCACCGACCGGCGGATGCGCCGGTTCGTCACGGATGCCTCCCACGAGCTGCGCACCCCGCTCGCGGCCATCCAGGGCTACGCCGAACTGACCCGGCAGGACAGCGCCGAGCTGCCCGAGATCACCGAGTACTCGCTCGCCCGGATCGAATCCGAGGCTCGGCGGATGAGCTCGCTCGTGAGTGATCTGCTGCTGCTCGCCCGTCTCGACGAGGGCCAGGACCTGCACGTGGAAGACGTGGACCTCGCCGACCTGCTGCTGACCGCGGTGAACGACGCCAGGGCATCCGCGCCGTCGCACAGCTGGCTCGCCGAGGTGCCGGACACTGCCGTGGTCGTGCGCGGCGACCGGGAACGCCTGCACCAGCTGGTGGCGAATCTGCTCTCCAACGCCAGGGTGCACACCCCGCCCGCCAGCAGCGTGACCGCCCGGCTGCGGGTGGGCTCGCCCGGCATGCCGGTGCAGCTGAGCGTGCAGGATGACGGGCCGGGCATCACCGCGGATCTGCTGCCGGTGATCTTCGAACGCTTCGCGCGCGGCGATGCCTCCAGGACCCAGGTGTCCGGCGGCCCCCGCAGCACCGGCCTGGGCCTGGCGATCGCCCTGTCGATCGCCGAGGCGCACGGAGGCACCATCCGGGTGCGGTCCTCCCCCGCGGGCACCGCCTTCACAGTCACCCTGCCCACCCCGGGCACCCGGCGCCCGTGATGCCCCGACTGGTGGTGGTGCTCCCCGTGGTGCCGCTGCGCGTGGGCGCCGGCTTCGCCGTGGCCGAATGGCCCCTGCACGTCACGGTGCTGGCGCCGTTTCTCACGGATGCCGACCCCGGCGACGTCGGCCACGCCATCCGTCTCGCCGTCGAGAACCAGGCGCCGCTCACCGTCGTCGCCGGCGAGGACGCGCTGTTCGGGCGGCGGCACACCATCCCCGTCACAATGCTGCTCCCGCACGAGGGACTCACCCGGCTGCACCACACCCTGGTGGACACCCTGCGGCCGTTCGCCGCCGCTCCAGACGAACCGGCCTTCACCGGCGACGGCTTCCGTGCCCATGTGACGCACAAGCCGCCCGCCCGCCTTCACCCCGGCCAGTCCCTCACCCTCGGTCAAATCGCCCTGGTGGACATGCTCCCCCGAACACACGAGGCCGGCCGCACGGTCCTGGCCGCCACCAGTTTCGCGAGCTGAGAGGAAAGCCCCGAAAACCAGAGGGTTTCGGGGCTTGACTCACCGTCCGCGAGGTGTCACTCGCGCGGCGACCAGACCTCCCGGGCGGTCAGCGGCACCGCGAGGGGACGCTCGGTCGTCGTGGTCAGCTCGAGCCGGCGCCCCTCGGCGGCCGACTGCAGCAGCGAGGTCATCACGTCGAGGGAATGCAGCGCGATGTCACCGTTCGCGCGGGCCGCACGGTCGGGGCCGGCCGCGATGAAGTCGAGCAGGCCGATACCGCGGGCGCTGTCCAGGTAACCGGCCGCCGTCGGCAGGGGCCGCCACTGGGTGGCCCCGAGCTCGAAGAAGCGCGTCTCGCCGTCGAACCGGTTCGGGTCAGGCACCGAGAGGGTGCCGTTCTCACCGTGCACCTCGAGGGGGGCCGCGTCGGTGGCGGCGCCGTCGAAGCTCGTCGTGATCGTGGACAGGGCGCCACTGTCGTGCTCGAGCACCCCGGTGATGTGCGTGTCGACGTCGACCGGGATCACCGCGCCGGCCCGCGGGCCCTGCGTGATCGTGCGCGTGCCCCGCAGCCGGCTGGCCGCGCCGGTGACCGAGCGCACCGGCCCGAGCAGGTGCACCAGGGCGGCCACGTAGTACGGGCCCATGTCCAGCAGCGGGCCGCCGCCGCTCTGGTAGTAGAAGTCGGGGCTGGGGTGCCAGCGTTCGTGCCCCGCTGTCACCATGACGGCGGATGCGGCCAGCGGGCGCCCGATCAGGCCGTCGTCGATCGCGTGACGAGCGGTCTGCACCCCGGTACCCAGAACGGTGTCCGGCGCGCTGCCCAGGCCCACCCCGGCGGCAAGCGCCGCGGCAACGATCTCGCGGGCGTCGGCCATCCGGGCGGCCAGCGGCTTCTCCCCGTAGACGTTCTTGCCATGGCCGATCGCGGCCAGCGCGATCTCGGCGTGCGCGGCCGGGATAGTGAGGTTAAGCACGGTGTCGACCTCGTCGCTGGCGACCAGCTCGGACACCGACAGGGCTCGCGCGTGCGGCAGCCGGTCGGCCAGGGTGCGGGCCCGGGCGGTGTCGAGGTCGGCGACCGCCGTGATCCGGATCTGGGCGCTGTCGGCGAGAGTGTCGAGGTAGGCGGCCGAGATGTTGCCCAGGCCTACGATTCCTAGGCGGTGCGGGTGGCCCACAGCATGCCCCTTTCGATGATGGTGCGTACGTTGGGGTCGGCGAGAACCTCCGGGCTGTGCCCCGCGGTGCTGACGCATAGGCGACCCGCCCCCCAGAGCCGGGTCCACACCGCCGGCGAGGTGATGGGTCGGTGCCAGGGCTCCCAGTCGGGCGCCGGATGGGTCGTCGTGGCGAGCACATCGATGAGGTCGTCGTGCAGCACCCAGTACTGCTCGGTGCACAGGTCGAAGTCGGCGAGGCCGGCGGTGATCGGATGCTCCCGGCCGAGCGGCGTCATCTGCACCGTGTAGTCCAGGTAGTTGTTCTCCTGCGCGCCGTCGACCCGGTCCGCGGGCGGTTTGCCCGGGTGGGTGGCGAACTGGCCGCCGATCAGCTGCAGGTAGTCGGCGGAAGCCCGGAACGAGTCGGCGATGCCGCCGTGCCAGCCCGTGAGACCGGTGCCGGCGGCCACCGCCGCGCGAAGTCCCGCGACCTGGTCGCCGCTGATCTCACTCATCGTGACGCTCTGCACGATGAGGTCGAACCGGGCCATCTGCTCGGCGTCGGCGTAGATCTCGGGTGACTCCTCGATCTGCACCGAGTAGTCGTGTGCGGCGAGGAACGGTAGGAACATCGCCGTGGCGGCGACGGGGTGGTGGCCGTCCCAGCCTCCTCGAACGATCAGGGCGTTGTGCTGGGTCATGCGGTTCTCCGTTCCACGGGCGTCGTCTGGGATCTGGCCTTGGCGCTCGCCTCGACCGCGGCGAGTACCCGTTGAACATCGAGCGCCTCGACGAAGCCCGGCGAGGGCGCGGTTCCGGCGCCGATGGCGGTCACGAAATCGACAATCTGGTGGGTGAACAGGTGCTCGTAGCCGAGGCCGTGCCCGGTGGGCCACCAGTTGGCGACGTAGGGATGCACGGGATCGGTGACGACGATGCGGCGGAAACCCTCGGCCTCGGGGTCGGTACCGCGGCCGTCGAAGTACTCGAGTTCGTTCATCCGCTCGAAGTCGAAGGCTATCGATCCGCTCTCACCGTTGATCTCGATGCGGTTCGCGTTGCGACGGCCGGTGGCCATCCGGGTGGCCTCGAACACTCCCAGGGCCCCGCCGGAGAAGGTGGCGGTGAACACCATCGCATCGTCGACCGTGACCGGCCCGCGGGCCGCGTCGGGGTCGGCGACACCGCCGAGTCCGGCCGCCGCGCCGCGCTGCGGACGTTCGGTGACAAAGGTGCGCAGGGTCGCAGAGACCTCGGTGATGCTCTCGCCGGTGAGCCATTGCGCGGTGTCGATGCTGTGGGCGCCGATGTCGCCGAGCGCCCCGGAGCCGGCCTTGGCCTTGTCCAGCCGCCAGCTGAGCGGGGCCGCCGGATCGCTCAGCCAATCCTGCAGGTAGTCAGCCCGCACGTGCCGGATAGCGCCCAACCGGCCCTCGGCGATGAACCGGCGGGCCAGCGCCAGCGCCGGCGTGCGGCGGTAGCTGAAGCCGCACATCGACAGCACGCCGGACTGGGCGGCCTGCTCGGCGGCGTCGGCCATCGCCACGGCTTCAGCCACGGAATTGGCCAGCGGCTTCTCGCACAGCACGTGCTTGCCGGCCGCGAGGGCGGCCAGGGCAATCTCGGCGTGGGTGTCACCCGGAGTGCAGATGTCGATGACGTCGATGTCGTCGCGGGAGACGGCTTCGCGCCAGTCGGTCGACCACTCCTGCCAGCCCAGTTTTGTGGCCTGCGCGGCGGTGGTGTCAGCGGACCGGCCCACGAGCAGCGCCATTTCGGGTTCTCGGGGAAGGTCGAAGAACCTCGGCGCCGTGCGCCAGGCCTGCGAATGGGCCGCGCCCATGAACGCGGTTCCGATCAACGCCACCCGCAGTGGGGTCTGGTCTGCCATTCGCGCTCCTTCAGTCGACACCATCGTCGGACGCTTGTCCTCTGCGAGGATGGCAGCACCAGCACCACCCCGGCACTTTTTTGCGCAAAAATGGTGGGAGGAGGCAGGGTGATGGGCGAAACGGCACGGGTGACACTCAGTGATGTCGCCGAGCGAGCGGGAGTGTCCATCGCCACGGCCTCACGCGCCCTGGCCGGGCGCGGCGAACTGGGTCTGGCCACCCGGGAACGGGTTCTGGCGGCCGCGACCGCGCTGGGCTACGACCGGGGCACGTCGTCGCGCGGACGGCCCAGCACCCTGGACACGCGATTGATCGAGCTCGTGCTCGGCTCCTTCGACGATGCCTGGACCGACGAGGTCACGGCGGGTGCGCGGCGCAGTGCCTTCGAGCACGGCTACGACCTCGTGCTCACCCTCGAGCGGGACGACCCCGCCGACGACTGGCCCGCGCGGGTCGCCACCCGCCGGCCGTCCGGCGTGATCCTGGGCCTCATCAGGCCCACCCGTCGGCAACTCACCGAGCTGCGGGGGCTGAGGATCCCCCTGGTGTTGCTGGACCCGCGGTCAGACCCCAACGGCGAGCTGGCCAGCGTGGGCACGACCGACCACCAGGGCGGTTACGACGCCGGCGCGCACCTGGCCGCCACGGGCCTCGGCCGCTTCGCCGTGATCACCGGCACCCCGCGGTTCAGGTTCGGTAAGGCTCGCGAGGAGGGCTTCCGCCGCGCGATCGCCGAGCACGCGCCCGGCGCCCCGGTCACGCGCGTGGACGTGGGCTGGGACGGCGCTGGTCTCAGCACCGCGATCCCCGACCTGTTCTCCGGTGACCGTACCCCTGTGGGCGTCTTCGCCTGCAACGACGCCATGGCCCTGGCGGTGTACCCCGCGGCCCGGCGGGCCGGGCTGCGCATTCCCGCGGACATCAGTGTGATCGGCTTCGACGACGAACCGCGCTCCATTGTGGCGTCACCTCCGCTGACCAGCGTGCACCAGCCGCTGGGGGCGATGGCCGCCCGCGCGGTGGCCCTCGTGCACGAAATGCGCGCCCGCGGCGGGGAGCACTTCGACAGGATCGAGCTGCCGACCCGGCTCGTGTTGCGCCAGTCCACCCTCGCCACCCCTCCGCGAACTGTGCCTTGAGCGCTAAAACCTCAGGTTTTCGGTGCGAAAGTCACGGCTCGCGGGGCGGTAATTTGGGGGAATGGAGATACGGGAAGCCCGGGAGGGCGACTGGGGCGCGATCTGGCCCTTTTTGCGGGACGTTGTGGCGGCCGGCGAGACCTATTGCTGGCCACGGGACACCAGCGAGGCCGACGCTCAGGCGTGGTGGCTGGGCAAGCCCGGCGGCCGGGTCTTCGTGGCCGAGGACCACGGCCGGGTGCTCGGCACCGCCGAGCTGCACCCCAACCAGCCGGCGGCGGGAGGTCACGTGTGCAACGCCGGCTTCATGGTGGCCCCGCAGGCGGCCGGTCGAGGCATCGGCCGCGCCCTGGCCGAGCATGTTCTCGGGCAGGCCGCGAACGCGGGGTTCCGCGCGATGCAGTTCAACGCCGTGGTGGAGACCAACCACAACGCCGTGAGCCTCTGGCAGAATCTGGGCTTCAGCATCCTCACCACGGTGCCCGGCGCCTTCCGTCATCCGGTGCACGGCTATGTGGGCCTGCACGTGATGCACAGATCGCTGCTGCCCTGACTACTGCCCTAATATCCGTCGCCCACTGTTCACCCCACGGCCCTAGGGTGAACGCATGACCGAGACACTCGACGGCAACGGCGCCGCCCACGCCCCCGCGGCCCACACTCCCGCCCGCGCCGCCGTCGTCGCCTGGAGCCTGTGGGACTGGGGCTCGGCCGCTTTCAACGCCGTGGTCACCACGTTCGTCTTCTCGGTCTACCTCACCGGCTCGTCATTCGGCGACGAGGGCGACGTCGCCGCCCAGCTCGGCTGGGCACTCGCGATCGCCGGGTTCCTGATCGCCGTGCTCGCCCCGGTCACCGGCGCCCGCTCGGACTCCTCCGGCCGGCGCAAGTTCTGGCTCGGCGTGAACACCTTCATCGTGGTTGGCCTCACCGCCGGTATGTTCTTCGTGCTGCCCACTCCGGAGTACCTGCTGCTCGGCCTGGTGCTGCTGGCCGCCGGCAATGTGTTCTTCGAGCTCGCCGGGGTCAGCTACAACGCCATGCTCGCGCAGGTCTCGACGCCACGCACCATCGGCAAGGTGAGCGGTTTCGGCTGGGGCATGGGCTACATCGGTGGCATCGTGCTGCTGCTGATCGTCTACTTCGGCTTCATCAGCCCCGAGGTGGGCCTGTTCGGCGTCACCAGCGAAGACGGGCTGGCGGTGCGGGTGACGATGCTCATCGCCGCCGCATGGTTCGGCCTGTTCGCGCTGCCGCTGCTGTTGCGGGTGCCCGAATACCGGGCGCCGGATGCCGCGAAGCGCGCCAAGGTCGGCTTCTTCCAGTCCTACGTCGAACTGGGCCGCGACGTGGCCAAGCTCTGGAAGACCAACCGCCAGGTCGTCTACTTCCTGTTCGCCAGCGCCATCTTCCGTGACGGCCTGGCCGGCGTCTTCACCTTCGGCGGGGTACTTGCCGCGTCGGCGTTCGGCTTCTCCCCCGGCGAGGTGATCATCTTCGCGATCGCCGCGAACGTGGTGGCCGGAGTCGCCACCATCAGCGTGGGAGTGCTCGACGACAGGCTGGGCGCCAAGCCCGTCATCGTCACCGCCCTGGTGGGCCTCATCGTCAGCGGCAGCCTGGTGTTCCTGCTGCACGACGGCGGCCAGATCGTCTTCTGGACCGCCGGCCTGGCCCTGTGCCTGTTCGTGGGGCCCGCCCAGTCGGCCAGCCGCACCTTCCTGGCCCGGATCATCCCGGCCGGCCGGGAGGGCGAGGTGTTCGGCATGTACGCCACCACCGGTCGTGCCGCCAGCTTCCTGGCCCCCACGGCGTTCGCACTGGCCGTGACCATCTTCGGCGAAACCTACTGGGGCATCCTGGGCATCGTGCTGGTGCTTGTCATCGGCTTGCTGTTGTTGCTGCCGGTCAAGGCCCGGCAGAACCAGATGGGCTGAGCCCTCGAGGCGGTGGCTCCGGATGCGTTCCGGCCGCCGCCCAGAGCGCGTGGAAGTGGTTGATCGGGCCGTGCCCGCCGCCCACCTCGAGCCGGTCGGCGGAGGCCACGCTGTCGCTGAGCCAGGCCTTCGTCTCGGTCAACGCCCGCGGCCAGTCCCGGTGCCGGGCCGCCAGCGTGGCCAGGGCCGACGACATCGAACAGCCGGTGCCGTGGGTGTTCACGGTGTTGATGCGCGGCGCGGAGACCTGCACGATGTGGGCCCGCCCTGGCTCGGTGCCGGCCGCGTCGACGAGGGCATCCGGGCAGGCCGGACCGGCCAGGTGGCCGCCCTTGACCAGCACCCGGGTGCCGCAGGCGCGGGAGAGCCGCTCGCCCTGCTCGAGGGCCACTGCCCAGTCGGCGGCCTCGGGTTCGTTCACGAGCACGGCCAGCTCGGGCAGGTTCGGGGTGACCAGGTGCACCAGCGGCACCAGGGCGCGGAGCGCGGCCTCGGCGGACGCGTCGAGCAGCCGGTCGCCGCTGGTGGCGATCATCACCGGGTCGAGCACGATCACGGATGGCCGCACCCGGGCCAGCCACGCGGCCACGGTCTCGATGAGGTCGGCCTGGCCGAGCATGCCGATCTTCACGGCGTCGATGGTGACGTCGTCGCTGACCGCGTCGAGCTGTTCCACGAGGAAGGACACCGGCGGGATGTGCACCGAACGCACCCCGCGGGTGTTCTGGGCGACGAGCGCGGTGACCACGGCCATGCCGTAACCGCCGTTGGCGGCGATGCTCTTGAGGTCGGCCTGAATCCCGGCGCCGCCGGTGGGGTCGGTGCCGGCGATGCTGAGCACCCGGGGGATCTCCCTCGGCCCGGTCATCGGGTCCACTCCCGGCGCAGGGCGCTGGCGGCGGCACGGGCATCCGGAGCGGCGCAGACGGCCGACACCACGGCCACCCCGGCGGCCCCGGCCCGGCGCAACGGCCAGACATCCGCGAGCCCGATGCCGCCGATCGCGACGCAGGGCAGCGCACTCGTGGCGGCCAGCGCGGCGAAGCCGGGCACCCCGAGCACGGGCGGATGGTCGGGTTTGGTGCTGGTGGCCCGGATGACGCCGACGCCCAGGTAGTCCACGGTTCCGGGGGGCAGCGCGAAGACCCTGTCGAGCTCGGCCGGGGTGTTGGCGGTGATGCCCACAATCGCGTCGGAGCCGACCCTGTCGCGCACTCTGGCCACGGCTTCGTCGCCCTGGCCCACGTGCAGGCCGTGCACGGCGGCGCCCTCGGCGAGCGCCCGCAGGTACACGTCGACCCTGTCGTTGACGACCACGGTGGCGCGGTCACCGACCGCGTCGGCCACCTGCAGCAGCAGGCGCAGCACGTCGTCGTCCGACCCGGTCTTGTCGCGCACCTGCACGGTGGTGATGCCGCCGGCGACGGCGTCGATCACGGTTCTCAGCACGCCCCTGGCAGCGCACAGGGCAGTGTCGGTGACGAGGTAGAGCGAGAGATCGCTCACGCCAGCCGCGCCCGGTCGATGACGGTGGCGCCGTCGAGGGAGTGCAGCCGGTCGAGGAAGTGCGCCGCGAAACTGCCCGGCCCGGCCGCGTCGGCGGCGGCGAGTTCGGCGGCGACGGTGTACAGCAGCGTGGCGGCGGCGGTCGCGGCGAGCGTTGCGCCGGGTTCGTCACGGTCGACGAGCGAGAGCACGGCGGCGGTCACCGCGCCGAGCGCGCATCCGCCGCCGGTGACCCGGGTGAGCAGCACGTGACCGTTGGCCACCCGGATGGTCTGCGAACCGTCGGTGATGAGGTCGACCGCGCCGGACACGGCTACGCTCGCTCCGGTGCTGCGGGCGAGCAGGGCGGCGGCGTCGGCGGCGCCCTCCGGCGAGTCGGTGGCGTCGACGCCTCGGCCGCCGGTGCCCAGCTGGGCCAGGGCGATGATCTCCGACGGGTTACCGCGGATGGCCGTGGGCCGGAAGTGCAGCAGCTCGCGAGCCAGCCCGGTGCGCACCGGCAGCACGCCGATCGCGACGGGGTCGAGCACCCAGGGGGTGCCGGCGGCGTGTGCGGCCGACGCGGCCTCGAGCATCGCACTGCGCTGCTCGGCGTGCGGGGTGCCCACGTTCACCAGCACTCCGGAGGCCACCCCGGCGAACGGTCCGGCCTCGGTGGGCACGTCCACCATCGCGGGCGCGGCTCCCAGGGCCAGCAGCACGTTGGCGGTGAAGTTGGTCACCACCGCGTTGGTGAGGCACTGTACGAGAGGTTGGCTCTCGCGCAGACGGCCGAGCAGATGGGCAGCATTCTCTGGTGTCAGACGGATGGTCATCCGGGACATCCCTTCGCTAGTACGAACTAGATCAGGTTCAACGGGTGTTTTCTCAGCCCCGGCCGTTTGGCAGGGCACCCCGTGTCACTACCGAAACCCTAGCGGCCGGATTGTTCACACCCGGACTAGTAGTCGAAATCGTCGACGGCGAACCACGGCACCGGCACCGCCGGGTCCAGAAGCGCGAGCGGATCCACCTCGAAGGTCTCCAGCACCACGCTGACGCCAGGTGACACGAGCGCCTCCACACCGACATCGCCGACGACGGGTAGCCTGACCATTCCGCCACCCTGCCGGACGGCGGCCGTGAGGGCTGCTACGAGCGCGGTCACGTCGCACGAGCTGCGCAATCGGAACAGGCGCTCGCCGACCGTGAGGGTGTGAGCCTGCATGACATCTCCCTCGGTGTAGATCTCACGCTAAGACCAAAGCGGCGACGTGTATACACGGTTGACAGCGCTGCGTCTTTGTCTTTGTCTGAAACCCTCCAGCGTTTACACCGGCGCACCCGGCACACTGGACCGATGACAACCACACTGCTGAACAAGGCCGAACTCCTCAACGCCCTGCACGTGCCCGGCACGCCACTGATCGTCACGAACGTGTGGGACGCGATCACCGCCAAGATCGTCTCCGAGACCCCGGGCGTGAAAGCCCTCGCCAGTGCCTCGCACTCGGTGTCCAACGTGCGCGGCCTGCCGGACGGCGAGGGCCTCACCGTCGACGAGGCCATCATCGCCGCCCGCATTATCACCGGAGCGACCGACCTGCCCGTCTCGGTCGACTTCGAGAAGGGCTACGCGGCGGATTCCGCGGGGGTCGCCCGCAACGTGCGCCGCCTGATCGAGGAGGCCGGGGCCGCCGGCATCAACATCGAAGACTCCGTGGGCGCCACCAAGGCGCCGCAGTTCGACATCCCCACCGCGGCCGCCCGGGTCGCCGCGGCGCGGGAGGGCGCCGAGGCGGCCGGAGTGCCGCTGGTGATCAACGCCCGCGTCGACACCCTCGCGGGCGGCGGCGAGTGGGCCGAGGCCGTTCAGCGTGCCAACGCCTATCTCGACGCCGGCGCCGACGTGATCTTCTTCCTCGGCCTGGGCGACGAAGACAAGGTCAAGCGCGCCCTCGACGAGGTGAACGGCCGCATCTCCGTGATCGGGAACCCCGGCGCCGTTCCCCTGGCCCGGCTGGCCGAACTCGGCGTCTCCAGGGTCAGCTTCGGCCCCGGTACCCTCGGCCTGGCCCTCGCCGCGTTGCAGCGCGCCGCCGCCCAGCTCACCGCGCTCGGCGATTACCCCGACGACCTCGGCTTCCCCTTCGAGCTCTAACCCGGCCTCAGCGTGGGCGGCTCGGTACGGTGGGGTCATGCCCAGCTTCGCGTCGCACGATGAGACCGTTCTGCACTACGACGTTCTGACCCCGGATGCGGCGGGCGCGCCTGAGCGCCCGCCGCTGGTCGTGCTGGCCGGCGGGCCGGCCCGGCATCCGGAGTACCTGGGCGATCTGGCCGGGCTCACCCGCCTGCGCACCCTCGTGGTGCTGCACCAGCGGGGCGTGGGGGCGTCGTCGCCATCGCCCACCGCGCCCGCCGCATCCTGGCCGGCCCTGGCCGACGACGTCGAGGCGCTCCGCCGGCATCTGGGGCTGGCCGAGATCGAGCTGCTCGGCCACTCGGCCGGCACCCGCGTCGCGCTCGCCTATGCGGCCCGCCACCCTCATCGGCTGGCGAGCCTGTGCCTGCTCACCCCGCCCGCGCAGTGGCTCGTGACCGTCCCCGACGACAGCTCGCACATCATCACGGGGCACCGCGCCGAGCCCTGGTACGCCGATTACGTCGCGCACCGGATCGCGGCGACGGCGGCGACGACCGCCTCCGACCTGAACCACCTGTTCCCCTACCTCGCCCCGATCGCCTGGTCGCGGTGGACGGCCCAGGCCCGGGAGCACGAGGCGACCGGCGCCTGGCATCCCGCGGCGCAGGACCTGTTCTTCGCCGGGGCCGACCCGGCGGGCATCCTGATCGGCCTGGCGCAGGTGCACTGCCCGGTTCTGGTGGTCGCGGGCGCCGACGACGGCCTGACCGGGCTGGCCCCGGTGCTGGCCGTCGCGGACCTGTTCACGAACGGTCGTGCAGTGACCATCGCCGGCGCCGGGCACTACCCGTGGGTGGAGCAGCCGCAGGCGTTCACCGCGGCGCTGGCCGGTTTCTACCGGCGCCCGGCGGACACGGCCTAGACCCTCCGACGCCGGCCGCCGCGGGGCGCGGCCGTCAGAGCGGGGTGGGATCGAACAGCACGTGAGAGCGGCCCGTCATCGCGTCCTCGGCGACCCGGGCCCGCACCCCGTAGACGTCGCCGATGAGCTCGGGCGTGAGCACGTCTCGCGGGCTGCCCCCGGCGACCGCGCGTCCGTCCTGCAGGACAAGCACACTGTCGCAGAAGGTGGCCGCGAGATTCAGGTCGTGCAGGGCCACGATCGCGGTGACCGGCAGGTCGGCGACGAGGGCCAACAGCTCCAGCTGATGCCGGATGTCGAGGTGGTTGGTGGGCTCGTCGAGCAACAGCTCGGTCGGCTCCTGCGCGAGAGCCCGCGCGATGTGGGCGCGCTGGCGCTCCCCGCCCGACAACGTGCGCCAGAGTCGGTCCGCCTTGTCGGTCAGACCCACGTGCGCCAGTGCGCGGTCGATCGCCCGCGCATCGTCTGCGGTGTCCCCGCCGAAGAGCGACCGGTAAGGCGTGCGGCCCAGCCGCACGACGTCCCGTACCAGAATGTCCACCTCGGTCTCCGCGTGCTGCGTGACGGTCGCCACGGTTCGGGCGACGTGGCGGCGACGCACCGAGGTGAGGTCGGCCCCGTCGAGCGTGATCCTGCCGGTATCGGGTGCCGACACGCCCTGGAGGAGGCGCAACAGGGAGGATTTGCCGGAGCCGTTCGGGCCGAGCAGACCCACCGTCGAGCCGGGCAGCGGGCAGAGGGTCACGTCGTCGATCACGAGGGTGCCGCCTCGCCGCCAGCTCACGCGGTGCGCTTCGAGTGTCACGCCCTGCCCCTGCCCTTGTTCCGCAGCAGCAACAGCACGAACACGGGAACGCCCACGAGGGCGGTGCCCACGCCGACCGGCAGCGGGGTGGGGGCGAAGACGACGCGGGACGCGGCATCCACCCACACCATGAAGACAGCGCCGAGCACAATCGTGGCCGGGATGACCCTCGAGTGGCGCTGGCCGAAGAGCAGGCGGGCCGCGTGCGGCAGAACCAGGCCGACGAAGCCGATGGCGCCCGCGATGCTCACCAGGGTGGCGGTCAACAGGGCCGTGACGATCAACAGGATCAGCCGGGTGCGCCCGACGTGGATGCCGAGAGACGCGGCGACATCCTCACCGAACGCGAAGGCGTCGAGCGATCGCGCCCAGACCAGGCAGATCAGGGCGCCCACCGTGACCACGCCGGAGCTGAGGGCCACGTCGTCCCAGCGCATGCCTTCGAGCGAGCCGAGGAGCCAGAACATCACCCCACGGGTCTCGTCGGAGTCCGCGAAGGCGAACACGACCAGGGAGGTGAGCGCCGAGAACAGCTGGGTGCTCGCGACGCCGGCCAGGATGACCCCCGCCGTGCCGGCGGACGAGAACCGGGCGAGGAGCAGCACAAAGCCGAACGCGGCCAGGGCGCCGATGAACGCGCCGCCGGAGAGCCCGATGGCTCCGCCGCCGATGCCGAGAACCCCGACGAGCACCGCCCCCGTCGATGCCCCGGAGGACACCCCGAGCACGAACGGGTCGGCAAGCGGATTGCGCAGCAGCGACTGCAGGATGACCCCGCTCAGGCCGAGCCCGGCCCCGCACGCCGCTGCGACCAGGGCCCGCGGCAGCCGTTCCTGCCAGACGATCGCATCCTCCGAGACGCGCACCGGGATGTCGGTCAACGCTAGATGGTTCAACAGGATGTCGCGCACGTTGACGAGGGACACATCCGCGGGGCCGAGCGTGACGGCGACGCCCACCGAGAGCACGATCGCGACCAGGCCGAGCAGGCCGAGGGCCAGGGCGAGCACCGCGCGCGGCAGGGGCCGCCCGCGGGTCACCGAGGCGGCTTCAACGGTGCTCAGAGCGCGTCCTTGTGCTCGTCCCACCAGGCACGGATCTTCTCGAGGCCGTCGACGAAGCGGATGGACGGGTTCATCTCGGCGCCGTGCAGGGCGATGTAGCGCTGCTCCTGCACGACCTCGAGGTTCTTGGTGAGGGGGTCGCTCTCGAGGAATTGGATCTTCTCGTCGAGACGGTCGCCGGGGAAGCGGTCGCGCTGCAGATCGCCCAGGACGAGGATGTCCGGGTCGGCGTCGACGACGCTCTCCCAGCCAACGGCAGGCCAATCGTCGGCGGTGTCGGCAAAGACATTCGTCATGTTCGTGGTGCTGGCCAGGAGCGCCGCTGAGCCGAGGCCGCCGGCGATGTAGGGCGTCTTCGTGTCGGCGAACCAGAACATGACCGAGTGTCCGTCGAAGTCCAGGCCGTCGGAGGCCGCCGCGGCCCGCCCTTCGAGTTCGCTGACCAGCGCCTCGCCCCGGTCCGTCACGTCGAAGATCTCGGCCAGCTCGCGGATCTCCTGGTACAACGCGTCGACCTTGAGCGCCGTCGTGCGGGTTCCGCCGCCGTTGACGCTCACACCGTTGTCGCAGTCGGTGGGCGAGAGGTAGGAGCCGATGGCCGTCTCGGCGAGCCGTTCGCGGCTGGCGACCCCGGCGTCGGCGTAGTGGCGACCGAACGAGGCCGTGACGAAGTCGGGGTCGGTGCCCAACAGCACCTCGTAGGTGGGCGCGTTGTCGGCCAGCCGCGGTACCGCCGAGTTCGCGGTGGCCAGGGAGTCGAGCACCGGGTCGGTCCACGACGCGGTGCCGACCATGCGCTCTTCCAGGCCGAGCGACAGCAGGATCTCCGTCGAGTTCTGGTCCAACGACACCACGCGCTCCGGGGCGGCCTCGAACGTCTGCTCGGAGCCGCAGTTCGAGACGACGAGGGGATACCCCGTCTTCCCGTCGCTGGCGACGGCCAGGGCCGCCGGCGAGTCGATCTCCTCGGAGGCGCCGCAGCCCGACAGGGTGGCGAGCGCGACGGCGGTGAGCAGGCCCACGAGGGCGTGCGTCCTTTTCGTAGTGATGGGAACTCCTGACGGTGCTGAGCGTAAAGTGACGGCTCCTCGCGATGCGGGCCTTGGTAAGTATAGCCTTACCTAAATTCCTGTCCGCTCGGTGAGGTGTTCCCTGACCTGCCTCCCGGTGACAGGATGTTCCTGTCCGGCTCCGCCGATCCGGCTCCCGGAGGCTGCACATGGTGACGTTTGGCATCGAGGAAGAGTACTTTCTCGTCGACCCGCGCTCCCTGCGGCCGGTCAGTATGGCCGACACCATCCTGGGCGATCTGCCGCCCCGGGCTCGCGCGCCCGGACTCGTCACCCGCGAGTTCCTGGCCTCACAGGTGGAACGAGCCTCGGCGGTCTTCACCGAGCTGACCGAGGCCGAGGCCGACCTGGCCGCCTTTCGAGGCGAGCTGGCTGCGGTGGCGAGGGAGCGCGGCGTCCTGGCTGTCGGAACCGGCACGCCCTTCGACGCCCCGGCGGCGCCGACCCTCACCGACGCGGCCCGGTACCACCGGATCGGGTCCGGAGTGCGCGGGGTCGTGCGGGACCATCAGATCTGCGCCACGCACGTGCACGTGGGCGTGCCCACCCGGGAGGCCGGGGTGCACGCCCTCAATCATCTGCGGGTCTGGCTGCCCACGTTGATGGCGCTGACCGGCAATTCGCCGTTCTGGCGCTGCCGGGACATCGGCTTCGATTCCTGGCGGGCGGTGATCATGCGCCGCTGGGCGACCACCGGCTGTCCGCCGGCGTTCACCGACGCCGACGACTACGACCGGCGCATCCGGCGTCTGGTCGGTGTGGGAGCCACTGTCGACACCGGCACGGTGGCTTGGTACGCGCGGCTGTCCGAGAGCTATCCCACGCTCGAGGTGCGGGTGGCCGACGCCCAACTCGACCTGGCGCCCACGATGCTGCTGGCGGCGGTGGCCCGCGCCCTGGTCGTGACCGGCATGGCCGCGGGCGAGCGTGGGGCACCGCCGCCCGCGGTGGAGCCCGAACTGCTCGACGCCGCGCTGTGGCACGCCTCCCGCGACGGCATCCGCGGCCAGCTCCTCGATCCCACCACCAGGGAGCTGGCCCCGGCCAGTGCGGTCACCGACAGTCTGCTGCGCTCCGTCGGCGACGCGTTGGAGAGCACCGGGGACCAGCCCCGGGTGGCCGAGCTGGTGGAGCAGGTGCGGCGCACGGGAACGGGCGCCCAGCAGCAACGGCGGGCGTTCCGCACGGGCGGGCTCGCCGGATGGCGGGAACTCGTCGAGTCGTCGTTCAGCTGATCGGCGCGCCGACTCCCGCGCCCGGCTCCAGGTTCAGTCGCCGGGGCGAATCACTTCGCCCACGAATCCGGTAGACCGGGCGCGCAGCATCGAGATCCGGTCATCTCGGGCGGCGGCAACGTCGTAACCGATGTAGGCCATCGACGGCAGCTTCCGCACGTTGGCGGAGCACTGGAACGCCTCACAGACCAGGATGCCGACGGTGTCGCCGTTGCGGCCGGCCGCCCCGGCCCGCTGGGCACTGTAGAGCACCACCTCGTTGGGCAGTTTCACATCGCGGCACCACGAGCACTGGGCGCGACGGCGTGGGGAGGCATCCGCCTGTCGGAGGACGATGCCGACAGGCTCGCCGTCGACGGGGACGACGACGTAGGAGCGGCGCTTCATCTTGGGGTCGACCCAGCCGACATAGTCCAGCTGCGCCCAGTCGAGCTGGTCGAAGCCGGGCGGCAGGGTGATGTCGGACACGACCTTGCGGGAGGCGTTCACGAAGGTGGCCTTGATGGTGGCGGTACTGAGGGGGAGCATACGAAGTCTCAATCGGTTGAGTGGTCGGGGTGCTGCGTGTCGGTCGTGGGCCAGTTCCGAAGCGACGTGTCGATGGCGTCGAGCACCCGGGTCCAGCTCGAAGCCGCGGTGGGATCCGAGTGGTCGAAGCCGCCGCCGGACTCGAGCGCGACGAAGCCGTTGATGGCGCTGCCGAGTAGCCGCACACCGTGCACCTCGTCGTCAGGGCTGAGGCCGTAGCCGCTCACAATGGCCCGGGCTGAGCGGGCGATGAGCCCGCCCGCGCTCTGGGCGGCAGCCTCCGGCGATACGCGGCGCTGCGCCGCCTCCCACCGGCCGGGGTGGGCGATGGCGTAGTCGCGGTGGGCGTTCGCGAACGCGAACAGGGCGCTCCGGCCGGCCTTGCCGGGCAGGGCCTCGGCCAGACCGTCCGCGAGTTCCTGCAGGGCGAACGCGGCGGTGAGGTCGAGCAGGTCGTCGAGCCCCGAGATGTGCGAATAGATACTCGCCGGGCGCACGTCGAAGCGGCGGGCGAGGGCGGAGAGCGTCACGGCGGACAGTCCGGTCTCGTCGGCCAGTTCGGCGGCGGCCTTGACCAGCCGGGCTTCGGTCAATCCGGGACGCTTCATCAAATTTCCTAAGTCTCGCAGTTTATAAACTACAGACTATAGGTAATGCTCAGTCCCCGGGAAGCAGCGTGAACTCGACCCGGCCCCAGGCCGCCCCGTTCACCTGCACCTCGAGGGCGTGCACCCCCGGGTGGTAGCGCCGGGTGGTGATGGCCCGGAACGAGTGCGACCGGGCCAGCTGCACGGTCTCGCCGGCTGCACGGTCTCGCCGGCGGCCAGGGTCACGATCGGCGCGGTGACCAGGGCGGGGGCGGCTCCCGTGTCGCTAAAGGCGTAGTTCTTCGCGACTCGCCGTGGCTTCGGACCGAACGAGCGGCGTTTCCCGAGATTCTCCGCCTTTACATTCGGGCGCGGCTGCGGATGACGCGGCGCGCTCGGGAGCGATGACCAGCACTACCGCGCCCGCTCCGAGCACGAGTCCGACGAGGGTGGCGGGAGTGAACGGGTCGGCGAAGAGGATGCTGCCGGCGACGGCCGTGGTCGGCGCCACCAGGTACAGCAGGGCGTTGAGGGCAGTGATGCCGAGGCGGCGCAGCAGGTACCAGTAGAGCGCGTAGGCGATGAGGGTGGGGAACACAGCGATCAGCACCGTCGAGAGCCAGAAGCTCAGGGTGGCCGGCGGGGCGAGCGCCCCGGTAAGAGCGGCCAGCAGCGTCACGGCCACCAGCGTGATGGCGGCGTGGGTGGCCAGGGTGGCGAAGACGCCGAGCCGGGCCGGGGTGCGCCGCTCCAGGAAGGTCGCGGCGACGAGACTGGCCAGCGCCACCAACGGCAGCAGGTAGGCGGGGGTGGGCGAGATCGACGTCGAAGCATCCGCCGCCACGATCAGGACCACTCCCACCGCACCGAGCGCCAGGCCCAGCCACTGCAGCGCCCGCACACGCAGCCCGAGCAGCGGTCCCACCAGGGTTGCCACGACCAGGGGCTGGATCGCGTCGATGAGGGCCGTCGTCCCGGCCGAGACCCCCGCGCCGACGGCCAGATAGACGGGCAGGATGTAGCCGAATTGGGCGAAGAGCCCGATGGTGAGGTGCGGGCGGATGTCGCGCCAGGCCGGGAACGCGCGTCGATGAGCTCGAAGCCGACGATCTCGGAAGCGCAGCGCCATCATGCCGACCAGCAGGAGTGCCGCGACGACGAGGTACCGCCAAGCCAGCACGGTCAGGGCCGGCGCCGCCTCCGTGCCGATCTTCGCGATGATGAACCCGGAACTCCAGGTCAGCACGAAGGCGGCCGAGGCAGCGACCAGAAGAAGTCGCTGAGGTATACCGATCTGTGTACTCATTCGATCGAGTATACAGAACGGTATAGTGGGGCCATGACCACCGAGAACTCGCCCGAGGCGATCCCGCACTACACCCCGGGGGCCGAGCGGCTGCTGGCCGCGGCGTCCGACCTCTTCTATCGGGAGGGTATCCACGCCGTCGGCGTCGACGCCATTGCCGCGGCGGCCGGGGTCACCAAGAAGACGCTCTACGACAGGTTCGGGTCGAAGGAGGCGCTGGCCGTGGCGTATCTCCGCGGGCGGGACGCTCGGTGGCGGGAGTTCCTGGAGCAGGGACTCGCGTTGCAGGCGCCCGGCAGCGTGGACCGTGTCCTCGCGGTGTTCGACATTTCGGCGCGCTGGGCCGTCGCCAACAGCAGCAAGGGCTGCAGCGCCATCAACGCGCGCGCCGAGACAGACGATGCGGCGCATCCGGTGGCCGTCGAGGCGATTCGCCAGAAGAAGTGGATGCGCGACGTGTTCGAGCGGCTCTGCCGGGACGCGGGCATCGCCGGTGCGGACCGGGTGGCCGACATTCTGATGCTGCTCTACGAGGGCGCCCTGGTGACCGTGGGGATGGGCACCTTCGCCGACCCGTTCGCGGCCGGACGTACGGCCGCGAACACGATCCTGCGAGGCGACGCCCCCTAGGGACGGTGCGTGGCCGCCTGGGCATGCGCAGCGTCCTGTCGGGCACTGGCTTCGCGCTCCGCCCGGTCGGCGATTGCGGCGTCGTCCACGCTGAGCATCACGCCGCTGTCTCGCAGGGTGAACAGGTGCAGCAGAATCCGCCAGCGGCCGACCTCCCACTGGCGAGGCGGGATCTCCTCATCGTCCCAGGGCTCTGTCGGAGTTCCCAGATTCTGACCGAGCAGGGCAAGGATGCGGTCATAGCCGAGCCTGGTTCCCGGATCGTTCGGGCTCGGCGTGTTGTACAGCTGCAGGTCGATGCCCAGGAAGTCACCCGCGTAGGACATCCAGCTGGCGTAGACCTCGCCGCCGAACGACACCTCGAGGCGCCGGATATCGACCGGGCTCGGCCACGTCTGGCCGGCGGCCGCGCCGGCGTCGTCGTCGTCGTCGTTTTCGTTGTCGTCGTTGCCAGTGTCAGTGTCGGTGTCGACCGGCCGCACCCCCAGCGTCGCAAAAAGGTCACCCACCGCAGCATCTGTCGCCGGCCAAGCGCCCCGGGTGACCGCGAGGACCAGCTCCACGGCCTGGGCCGGGTCGGGTGCCGGCGAATTCGCGGGCGACGCATCCGTCATGCGCACAGACTATGCCCACCGGTGTCGACTCGAGGGCCTAGCGCCCTCTGCCACCATGCGTAGCGTGGACGACCTGAGCACTCCGACGAGAGGACTGTACCGATGAACGGCGTACCGATGAACGCACCGACCGGCATCCTGCGCGGCATGAGCAACGTGAGCTATTGGGCCGAGGACCACGCCGCCGCGACGGCCTGGTACACCGAGCTGTTGGGCATGGAGCCCTACTTTCAGATGCCAGGCTACGCGGAGTGGCGGGTGGGCGACTACGGCCACGAACTGGGCCTGATCGACGCCAGGTACGCCCCGCAGCCTGCAGCGGATGTGCCCGGTGGGGCGGTGCTCAACTGGCACGTCGACGACATCAGGGCGGCCCTGGACCGGCTGCTCGAGCTGGGCGCGACGATGCGCGAGGACATCCGGGAGCGCGGAGAGGGCTTCACGACGGCGGCCGTGGTGGACCCGTTCGGCAACGTGCTCGGCGTGATGACGAACCCGCACTACCTGCAGGTGCTCGCCGACGCCACCCCGGACGGAGAGGCGGCCCGCGCCGGGCATCGAGCGCCCTAAGGTGCGCGCCATATTAGGAGATAGTGAGTTTTCTAGGACGCAGTTGCCCTTGGGCTCAAGGGGTCAGCGCAACACTCTGACTTCTTGGAGTGATGATGCGTATTCCTGTTTCCCGTGCTGTGCGTCGGGTGTTCTGGACAGCGATTCGGGACGGAGC
>NZ_SOGH01000019.1:0-145171 GCF_004402305.1 Cryobacterium sp. TMB3-10
TACACATACGCATGCGCAGCCGTGTCCGACGACGGCGACCGGTCCGCACCCGGAGTCTCCGGAACGACACTGCCATCCAGATCACAAAGAATCATGTTCTCCGGCGCCAGATCCGCATAATCCACCCCGGACGGCTTGATCACAAACAAGTCCGCGCCCGGCACCCGACCCGACACGTTACCGCCGGTCCACACCACCAAGCCATTGGCCGTCAAATCACCATGCAGCCGAGCGATATCCGCCCGCACACGCGCGATCGCGACCTCGATCTCGGGTTCATAGGAACTCATTTAGCATTCCACCTTCGTTGTGTTGCGCTTTGAGACAACTATCACGCGGTTGTATGTTAGCGCACTATCAGCGCTGAATGTTAGCGCACTATCACGACGGTTTCTGGTTTCCAGCGCGCAGTCGATGCGGCACGCTCCTTGATGAACAAGTGAATTTCGACTGACATCCGTCACTGGGCGAAGCACCAGAGATACCTCGCGATAGTGCGCTCCCGCACCCCATGAGGGTATTCTTGACCGATGTCGACTTCTCCCGTGGGCCCGGTGGGCGAGAGCCAGCGCCCGGCGAACCGCAGTGTGCGCATGATCGACGTGGCCAGGCTCGCCGGAGTGTCCCAACAAACCGTGTCGCGGGTCGTGAACGGCCACAGCAATGTGGGGCCCGAGGTGCGGGAACGGGTCGAACGGGCGATCACCCAGCTGCGGTACAACCGGAATTCGGCTGCACGCGCGTTGGCGACCAATCGTTCGATGAACCTCGGGGTGCTCAGCTATTCCCTGCCGGTGCACGGCTCGACAATGGTGCTCTTCGGCGTCGCAGAGGAGGCGCGCCGCAACGGCTACGCCACCAGCCTCGTGAGCATCTCCGATGTCGATTCGAATGACATCCGGGCGGCCGTGGACACCCTGCTCGGTGACTCCGTGGACGGGATTGTCGTGCTGGCACCGATGTCCGCCGCGGCCCCGGTACTCAACGGGTTGGACCTGGACGTGCCCATCGTCCGCTTCGAACAGGGCGCGCCGGCCAGCTCTCACGCCGTGACCATGGACGACGGGCTCGGGGCGCGACTGGCCACCCGGCATCTGCTCGACCTCGGGCATGACACCGTGTGGCATGTGGCCGGACCGCGGGGCTGGATGGCGTCGGACGCTCGCCGCGCCGGCTGGCTGGCCGAGCTGGCCGTCGCCCACCGCCCGGTGAACCCCGAGTTCTCCACGGCAGACTGGACCGTTGAATCCGGCTACCGTGCCGGACTGTTGATCGCCGAGAACCCGGCCATCACGGCGGTGCTCGCCGCGAATGACTCCATGGCCCTGGGCATCATGAAGGCCCTGACCGAACGTGGCCTGTCGGTGCCTGGCGACGTGAGCGTCGTGGGCTTCGACGACATGAGTGAGGCCAGGTATTTCCAGCCCGGACTCACCACGATCAGGCTCGACTTCGACGAGGTCGGCCGCCTCGCGGTCGACCGTCTGCTGCAGCTGATGGGCGGCGAGGCCGCGGAGACGATTCCCGCGATCGCCCCGGAGCTGATCGTGCGCGACAGCACCACGGCGCCCCGCACCCGGGGCTGACGCCGAGTCCTGCAGGGGCTCGCGGTGTCGACCCCCACGAGCGACGCCATCAGACCGTATCGAGCTCACCCAACGCGGACTGAAGGGTGAGATCGACCCCGTGAGCCAGCATCCTTCGATAGGTCTCGTCGCCGCTGCTGGCCACTGAGCGGATGATGTCCCGTTGCGTCTGCACGCGTCGACGGATGAGCTCGAGCACATCGTCTGTCGTTCCGCCCCACCCGTAGACCCGGAGAATCGACTCCAAACGAGCCCGGCGCTCCCCGAATGCGGTGAATCCTTCGTCAACAACGAGCTGACGCGCGTGGAGCGGCACCCAGGAGAAGACGACCCAGGCGAGGTCTTCGGCGCTCGTGGTCGGGCCGGCCATGTCCCAGTCCACGAAACCCACGAGCCCGTGTGCATTCCAGACCGCGTTGTAGGGCGCCGCATCGTTGTGGCCGATGATCAAGCCGGGTTTCCACGCCCGGCCCTCGCGCCACCGCGACCCTGCGGGCGGGACGAAGTCGGCGACGGCGGAGTGATAGCGCCTGAGCCAGTCGCCCACATCCAGGAGCGCTCCGTCGCTGTGGGTCCAGCGCGGCCACGGGCGGAGGTTGCCGACGGTCGAACCGTCGAGATAGCTGAGCACGTCGCGGCCCTGCGCGTCAGAGCCGAGCGAGCGCGGCGCTCCGACGAAACCGGTGGATGCCAGATGCTGCAGAAGGGCGTTCACGGCCGGTGTCCAGGGGCCGGGAATTCGACGAATCGCGCCGTCGACCAGATGGGCACCGCCGTCAAATCCGCCAGCCAGTTTTCCGTTCACGCGGTAAGCCTCCCACGACGATGCCCCTGCTTTGAATTGCTTTTGTCCCGACGCGCTGCGATGTTTGCCACAGGGGGATACACATGAGACTTCGTGAACTGGTGGGTCGAGGGGCCGCGTTGCCGCTCGTCGGCGCACTCGCCGTCGGCGTTCTGCTGGCCGGCTGCTCGGGGAATGCCGACGACGACCAGTTGCCCGCGATACCGTTCGACACCGTCGCCATGCCGGTCGACAGGGCGTCAACGGCCACGCCCGGACAGCACCTCGGGGTCGGCGAGATCGCCCTGCTTCCGCAGTCCAACTACAAGGGTGTGCCGGGGGACGCGATCGAAACAACCGTGTTGGGTGTCGTCGAGGGAGAACCCTCCTATTGGGACGTTTTCGACAACGGTGCGGGGTTCGCGGGGGAAACCCCGTTCTTCGCCGTGATTCAGTACCGCTGGGTCACCGGCAGCGTGACCGCCTACGCGACCCCGCTCCTGCGTCCGGTGCTCGACGACGGCACCGAAGGCGGCATCGTGGAGCGCGAATACATGGGCTCCTTGACGGCGAACACGATCTGCCCGTTCGAGCTCGAGCGGTTCGACCTCGACGAGGACCGGGGACCGGACGAGTACCTCGCCTGTGTGCTGTACACGGCACCCAAAGGTTCCACGGTGGTCGGGTTGGGCTGGCACAACCTGGGTGGCATGGCTTTCTCGGCGCCTGATCCCGCCGTCAATCCGTTCTACCCCGCACCCGTGGTCTGGGACGTCACGCCGGTCGCGGTATCCGCGGGCGATTAGACCGACCTCGGTACGGTGACGCCCCTGGAGTTTCTCCGTGAGCCAAGTCCAGCGCCGCTGAGAGTTCGCTGACTGTGCCCTCGAGGGATATCGCCGTGCCGGGCGCGCGGGGTTTACTGGACCGATGGCTCAGACCGTCGCAGACCAGATCATCGCCCAACTCGTGGACGCCGGGGTGCGCCGCATCTACGGCATCGTCGGGGACAGCCTCAACCCCGTCGTCGACGCCGTGCGTCGAACCGGCGGAGCCGCCAAGGGCGGCATCGACTGGGTGCACGTGCGCAATGAGGAGGCCGCGGCCTTCGCGGCCGGCGCCGAGGCCCAGCTCACCGGGCGCCTCGCCGTGTGCGCCGGCAGCTGCGGTCCGGGAAACCTGCACCTGATCAACGGACTCTACGACGCACACCGCAGCGGAGCGCCGGTGCTGGCCATCGCCAGCCACATCCCGACTGGTCAGATCGGAAGCGGCTTCTTCCAGGAAACCCACCCGGACCGGCTCTTCACCGAGTGCTCGCACTACCGGGAACTGGTCTCCTCCGCCGAGCAGTCGCCCAAGGTGGTCAACGCGGCCATGCGGCACGCGGTCGCCCTGAGCGGGGTATCGGTGGTCACCCTGCCCGGTGACGTCGCCGAACTCGATGCCGAGGGCGCCGTGCCCCGTTTCGTGTTGCCGGGGCGACCGACCGTGGTGCCCGCAGCGGATGACGTGCGTGCCCTGGCCGACGCGATCAACCGGGCCAAGACCGTCGCGATCTTCGCCGGGGCCGGCGTCGCCGGTGCCCACGACGCGGTGATCGCCTTCGCCGACCTCGTCGCCGCGCCCATCGGGCACAGCCTGCGGGGCAAGGAATGGATCCAGTACGACAACCCGTTCGACGTGGGCATGACCGGTCTGCTCGGCTACGGGGCCGCGCACGCCGGCATCCACGACGCCGACCTGGTGCTGCTTCTGGGCACCGACTTCCCCTATGAGCAGTTCCTGCCCGACGGCGACAAGGTGGTCATCGCCCAGGTCGACACCGACCCGTCCCACTTGGGCCGTCGGGTCAGCGTCACCCATCCGGTACACGGCGACGTGGCGGCCACGCTCGCGGCCCTCACCGACCTGGTGACGAAGAAGACCGACCGGGCTTTCCTCGAACGCACCCTCACGAAGCACGAGAAACTGCTCAGCTCGGTCGTCGGCACCTACACGGATGTCGACCACGGCCGCCCGATCCACCCGGAGTTCGCGGCCGCCATGCTCGATGAGCTCGTCGCCGACGACGCCATCGTCACCGCCGACACCGGCATGGGCAACGTCTGGCAGGCCCGGTACCTCACCCCCAATGGGCGTCGCCGGCTGATCGGCTCGTACCTGCACGGGTCGATGGCCAACGCGGTGCCGCAGGCGATCGGCGCCCAGAGCGCCTACCCCGACCGACAAGTGGTCACCATCAGCGGCGACGGTGGACTGGCGATGTTGCTCGGCGAGCTCATCACCATCGCCGCGCAGCAGCTTCCGGTGAAGGTCGTGGTGTTCAACAACTCCACTCTGGGCCTGGTGAAACTGGAGATGTTCGTCGACGGGTACCCCGACTTCGGTGTCGACGTGCCCGCCGTCGACTACGCTGCCGTGGCCACCGCGCTCGGCTTCCATGCCGTGCGGGTGGAAGACCCCGCGGTGCTGCGGTCCGCGCTCACGGCCGCCTTCGCCCATGAGGGGCCCGCCCTGGTCGACATCGTCACCGACCCGCTGGCGCTGTCCCTGCCGCCGAACGTGACCGCCAAGCAGGTGAAGGGCTTCGCGCTGGCCCTGTCGAAGACCGTGCTCAACGGTGGGGTGGGTGAGGCGGTGCAGATGGCGCGGTCCAATATCCGGCACCTACCCGGGCTCTGACGCCCGCCTGACCCCGCGGGCTCACCCGAAACGGGTGACGCCGCGGCGGGCTGCGGGGGAGGACACTGTGCCTGACGCGAACCGATGCGGAAGGGACCCCATGTGGCGACGCCGATCAAGGAAACAACCCCAGAGGGACGAGGCGCACCCCCGAGGCGTGGCCAGCGACGAGCCGGTGATCGTCGGTCCGCCGGTCTCGTCGCACCGCAGCACCTCGATCCTCGTCGGTCTGGGCGGTGCCACGGTGGCGGTCTTCGGCCTGGCCGCCATTGCCGGCATCGCGGCGCCGATCCTCCTGGCGCTGGTGCTCACCATCTGCGCGCACCCGGTGCGCCGGGGCCTGGAACGGCGCGGCGTGCCGCGGGGTCTGGCCACGGGATCCGTTGTCGCGACGGTGTTCATCGTGCTGGCGGCCTTCGTGGCGGCGCTGGGCCTGGCCCTGGGCCAATTCGCCACCCTGCTGCCCCAGTTCTCCAGCCAGATCAGCGACATCGCCACCACCATCACCGACTGGCTCGCGAGCCTCGGATTCGGCTCGGCGCAGGTGCAGGCCGTCGAGGACAGCCTTGACCCGAGCAATCTGGCTTCGGTCGTCTCCGGACTCTTCGGCAGCATCACCAACATCACGGTCGCCCTCGTGATCGTGTTGACCATGCTGATCCTGATGGCGGCGGACGCCGGCTACCTGCCCACCCTGCTCACTCAACTGCGGCCGACCCGACCCACACTGGTGGAGGCCCTGACGAACTTCGCCTCCAGCGTGCGCCGCTACATGGTGGCCACCACCCTCCTCGGCATCGTCCAAGGTGTCTTGAACGCCGTGGCGCTCGTGCTGCTCGGGGTGCCGGGCGCGTTCCTCTGGGGGCTGCTGTCATTCCTGTGCAGCTTCATCCCCAATGTGGGCTACTTCATCGCCATCATCCCGCCCACGGTGTTCGCGTTCCTCACCGGCGGCTGGGAGCTCGCGCTGCCCGTGATCGTGATCTACGCGATCGTCAACGGGGTGGTGCAGTCGATCGTGCAGCCCCGGGTGGTCGGCAACGCCGTCGCCCTCAGCCAATCCCTCACCTTCGCCTCGGTGCTGTTCTGGGCGATCGTGCTCGGTGCCATCGGCGCGATCCTGGCGATTCCGCTCACCCTGCTGATCCGAACGATCCTGGTGGATGCCGACCCCGCGGCCGCCTGGTGGCGCCCCCTGATCGGCGACCTCGATGAAACCCGCACCCTGATGAAGGTCGAGGATGCCCGCCAGCGCGCCCTGCGCAAGGCCGGCCGGGCGGCCAAGTCCAGCCAGGGCAAGCCGACCAAGGGTGTGCCAGGCCCCGCCTAGCTGCCGGTCAGGGGCTTTTCTCAGGACCCGCTGGCAGAGTCGGTGCTCCGTTCTGTTGCCAGGAGGTTCCCATGCCCGCTGATCCCACTGTCTCCTCCCCGGCCGGCCCCGCCGCGGCCACCGCACCCCGCCCGCACTACGACGTGCTGGTGATCGGCGCCGGCCCCGCCGGCACGGCCGCTGCCCTCCGCGCGGCCGAGCTGGGGGCCGGGGTCGTGGTCGTCGAGGCCGATCGCACCGGGGGCACCTGTGTGAACACCGGCTGCGTGCCCACCCGGGCGCTCGCGAAGGCGGCCAGGCTGATGCGCGAGGTGCGCACCGCCGAGACCTACGGCATCGAGGCCGTCATCCAGCGATTCGACTGGCGGACCACGGCCGCCAGAGTCACCGAATCCGTCGACAGAGTACGGTCGATCAAACGCGAGGCCGAGCGGTTCAGCGCCGCCGGCATCGACCTCGTCCTCGAGGGACGGGCCCGGTTCGTCGACCCGCACACCGTGGAGCTCGACAGCGGCCGCCGCATCAGCGCCGATAACATCCTGATCTGCGTGGGCGGTCACTCACGCCGGCTGCCGATCCCCGGCGCCGACCTGGCGACGGTGCCCGAACACGTACTCACCCTGCCCGCCCTGCCCGAACGCCTCGCGGTGATCGGCGGCGGCAACACCGGCGCCCAGCTGGTGACCATTTTCAGTTCGTTCGGCTCGAGGGTGACGCTGCTCGATGTGGCACCGCGGATCCTGATGGCCTCCGACGCCGCCGTCTCCGCCGGGGTGACCACGGCGTTCCGCGAGCAGGGCACTCGGGTGGAGACCGGCATCGAGACCGTCGAGTCGCTGGTGAAGCAGCCGGATGGCTCGATCCTCCTGACCTGGCGTGCGGCCGGTGAACCGGTGTCAGGGCAGTTCGATGCCGTGATCATGGCGACCGGCTGGCCGGCGGATGTCGACGACCTGGGCCTCGCGAACGCGGGCGTGGCCACGGAGCGGTCCGCGATTCCCGTCGACCAGTACTTCCGCAGCGAGGTGTCGCACATCTTCGCCGTCGGCGACGCGAACGGCCGCGACATGCTCGTGCAGGCCGCCCAGTTCGAGGGTGAGGCCGCGGCCGAGAACGCGGTGCTGGGCACCAACCGTCGCACCCCGCACCACCTGCTGCCCGCGGGCGGGTTCACCGATCCCGACTATGCCGGGGTGGGGCTCACCGAGGAGCAGGCACGTGCCCGTGACCCGCTCTGCGTGGTGGCCACGGTGCCGTATGCGAGCCTGGACCGAGCGGTGATCGACGACAGGGAACGCGGGTTCCTGATGCTGATCTCCGACCGGCGCCGGGAGCTGATCCTCGGTGCACACGCCGTGGGCGAGAACGCCATCGAGGTGGTGCAGTCGGTGACCACGGCCATCGCCGCCGGCGTGGATGTGGCGACCCTCGCCCACGTGCGGTTCGCCTACCCCACCTACAGCGCCATCATCGGCCTCGCCGCCCGCACCCTCCTGGCTGAGGCTCCGCCCGCCCAGCGCCCCTGAGGCATGCCCCTAGGCCCAACCGTTGCCCATGCGGACAGGTGCGCCCGGTACGCCGGGCACAGTTGTCCGCACGGGCAACAGTTGCGGTGGTCGAGGGGTGCCGCCTACTTGGCCAGGAAGGCCAGCAGAACCTCGTTGATCTCGGCCGCGTGGGTCCACAGCATCCCGTGCGGGGCGCCGTCGATCTCGACGTACTCGGCCGCCGGCAGGGCCTTCGCGAAGAGTCGGCCGGTGGAGTCGATCGGCAGGATGTTGTCGCTCGTGCCGTGCACGATCAGAGAGGGAACCGTGATCTTCGCCACGTCGGCGCGGAAGTCGGTGATCCAGGTCAGCGGGGCCGCGGCCGCCGCGAACGATCCGGAGCCGGCGGCCACATTCCAGCTGTTCTGCAGGGCCTCGACGCTCAGCCGGCTGCCGAGGTTCTCGGCCGTGTTGTAGAAGTTCGTGTAGAACTCGGTGAAGTAGGCGTAGCGGTCGGCCTTGACGGCGTCGACGATGCCCTCGAAGAACTCCAGCGGCGCGGCGCCGCCCGGGTTCTCGTCGGTCTTGAGCAGGAACGGCTCGAGGGAGGCGAGGAAGACGGCCTTCGCCACCCGGTCGGACCCGTAGCTGCCCAGGTACCGACCGACCTCTCCGGTGCCCATCGAGAAGCCGACCAGGACGACGTCCCGCAGGTCGAGGGTCTCGAGTACGACGTTGAGGTCGGCGGCGAAGGTGTCGTAGTCGAACCCGACCGTGGGCTGGCTGGACTGGCCGAAGCCGCGGCGGTCGTAGGTGATCACGCGGTAGCCCGCGTCGAGGAGGGCCGCAGACTGCTTCTCCCAGGAGTGCCCGTCGAGCGGGAAGCCGTGGATCAGCACCACCGGCTGGCCGGTTCCGTGATCTTCGTAGTAGAGGTCGATGTTGGTGCTGTTCTCTGTGCCAACCGTGATGAACGACATGTCATGGTCCCCTTCGTCTGCCAGAGAACGTGCGTTCTCCGATCTGTTTGCTAGCCTAGAGAACGAACGTTCTCAATGCAAGTGAGGTTTGTGTGAACACTGTAAGTAGCCCGCGTGAAGTCGCGACCGCCGCCGCCGACCGGTTGTACTACAGCCGGGGCATCCAGGCCGTATCGATGGACGAACTGCGCGCCGAGACCGGGCTGTCACTGAAGAAGCTCTATGCCCTCTTCCCGTCGAAGGAGGCGATCGTGCTCGCCGTGCTGCACAGCAGGCACGAGCAGTGGTCCGCCGGCCTGGAACGCGCTGCCGCGACCGCGACGACCCCGCGCGAGCGGGTGCTGTCGATTTACGACTATCTGCTCGAGTGCTTCGTCAGCGACGACTACCGGGGCTGCGGATTCGTGAACGCCTTCGGTGAACTCGGTGCGACGGTGCCGGCCGTGGCCGAGGCCGCCCGGGCCCAGAAGGTCGGTTTCCAGGGCTACGTCGGGAAGCTGGTCGCGGCGGCCGGCGCCCCGGCCGAGCTGGCACCCATGCTGGTGTTGCTGGCCGAGGGCGCTCAGACCACCGCGGCCATCTGTGGCACCCCGGATGCCGCCAGATCGGCCCGCGCCGCCGCCGAGGCCCTGCTCGACGGGCCCCGCGCGGCCTGACCATCGTCGCGACGCGGGCGCGCACGTCCGTGCAGGGTGGGGCGTTCAGTATCTCCGAAGTTGACCCGGGTGCGGGCGTCGGCGCAAACTGATCCCGTGGACACTCAAGAACGTCAGCAGCACGAAGACCAGGCCGTCTCCCAAGTCATCGACAGGCTGGCCGAGAAGTTTCCCGATCGGCCGCGGTCGGTCATCGAAGGCGTCGTCACCGAGGAACGCCACCTGCTCGACGGCAAGCCGATCCGCGACTACGTCCCGGTGCTGATCGAGCACGGGGCCAAGGCACGCTTGCGCGAACCCGCCCGACCCCGCACCATCGGCTGACCCCGGGTCAGCTCTTCTTCTTTTTCTTGGCCTTGGCCACCGCGGCCAGCTCGGTGATGCGCGCCGCGTGATCGGGCACCGGGCGCGTGAGCTCGCGCGGTGGCCGCTCGTAGTCCGACGACGGCGGCCGGTGCGGGATGTGCACGGGCGGCGGCTCCATCTGCTCGTAGGGCACCATCGACAGGAAATGGCTGATCATGTTCAGGCGGGCGGCGCGCTTGTCTTCGCTTTCGACCACCCACCAGGGCGCCTCGGCGATGTCGGTGTGCACGAACATCTCGTCCTTGGCCTTCGAATAGTCCACCCACTTGGTGATCGAGAGCACATCGGTGTCCGAGAGCTTCCAGCGCCGCATCGGGTCGTTCAGCCGTGACCGGAAGCGCAGTTCCTGCTCCCGGTCGGACACCGAGAACCAGTACTTGAGCAGGATGATGCCGTCTTCGACGAGCATCCGTTCGAACAGGGGAGCCTGGTGCAGGAACCGGCGGTATTCGTCTGGCGTGCAGTAGCCCATCACCTTCTCGACGCCCGCACGGTTGTACCAGGACCGGTCCATCAGTACGATCTCGCCCGCGGTGGGCAGATGCTCGATGTAGCGCTGGAAATACCACTGGCCGCGCTGGCGGTCGGTGGGCACCGGCAGCGCCACGATGCGCGCAATGCGCGGATTGAGGTACTCGGTGACCCGCTTGATGGCCGACCCCTTGCCGGCGGCATCACGACCCTCGAAGATCACCACGATCCGGGCGCCGGACTCGCGGACCCACTCCTGCATGGTCACGAGGTCGGACTGCAGCCGACGCAGCTCGCCCTCGTAGAGCTTCTTGTCCATGCGGGGTGTGGCGGATGCATCCTTCTTCGCCATGCGCGGGTCCTCCCTGATTCACGTGCGCTCAGCGTACTCGGTGGCGTGACGGCGCCGTGGCGTTTCGCGGCGCCCGGCCTAGGCTGGGGCCGAAGGGAGCCGGTGGGTTCCCCGCATTCGCTGACGAATGGAGACCCTGATGACCGACGGAACGCCTGCCGAGCCCTGGCAGCTCACGACAGCCCCCGGTACCTCGACGTACTCGATGTACCGCGAGGGCGACGACCTCGTCTGCCAGGTGGGCGCCACGACCCTGAAGTATCAGGCCAGGGCCATCGACGACCTGCACGCCTGGCTGGTCGAGCAGGGCGACTGGGTGCCGCTCGGCGCCAGCGACGAACAGAAGACCGCCCCGGAGGGCAGCGTCGAAGCGTGGGGCCGGTCCCCGGACAATCCGGTCGGCGGCTGGTACGGCCTGCGCAAGGGCTACCGCGGTCGCTTCGGCATGTACCTGCCCCCGCTGCTCGAGCACCTGGGCCTGGCCGAGCTCACCCACGAGAAGCGCAACAATTCGATGCGGGCGCTCTGAGTCCGGCCGCGCTGAGCGCAGGCGCGCTGCATCCGGCTAGGCTGGCCGGGTCGACCGCAAGAAAGGGGCCCCGGATGCGCGCACGCACGTTGATGCCGCCGGCGTCGCCGACCGCCCGCTTGTCGGTGCTGCTCGGCCTGAGCCTGGGCTCCGGGTTCGGCCTCGGTGCGCTCTCCCTCGGCGGCCGCGGCTTCGGCGAGCTGCTCGCCCTCGCGGCGCTGTTCACCCTGGCCGCCTCGGCCGTGGCCGTCACCGGCGCGGCCCAGCAGGTGCTCGCGATGCTGGTCATGGTGCTCACCGGCGCCCCCACCCCCGTCGCCCGGCCCTACCCCGAGCTGGCCTCCCAGGTCGGCCAAAGCGTTCCGGATGCGCCAGGCAAGCCTCAGCCGCGCGCCCCGGGCCGCGCCCTCCCGGTCGCCTAGGGAGCTCTCTCGCGCCGCACCCGCCGGGTGCCCCGCCGCCCTGTCGCGACCATACGGTTCCTCGTTTTCCGTATTCCGACCGGGAGTTTTCCATGGACATCTATGCCTTCGGCCCCATCGCGGCCGTGCTCGACGCGGCCTACGCCGTTCTGCACAACCTCACCCTGTTCCTCACACCGTTCGCCACCGCGAACGCGGCGGCCCTCGCCGTCATCGTGCTCACCCTCGCCCTGCGCCTGCTGCTCATCCCGGTGGGGGTGTCCCAAGCGCGCGCGCAGCAGCTGCGCCAACGCCTCGCCCCGCGGCTGACCGAGCTGCGGCGGCTGCACGGCACCAACCCGGAGCGGCTGCAACGCGAGACGGCCGCCCTCTACGCCGCCGAGAACGCCTCGCCGCTGGCCGGGTGCCTGCCCCTGCTGGTGCAGGCGCCGATCCTCTCGATCGTCTACGGCCTGTTTGTGTTGGGCACCATCAACGGGCACGACAACGCCCTTCTCGCCGGTGGCCTGTTCGGCAGTCCGCTGGGCACCAGCATCCTCACCGGTTGGGGTGCCGGACCCACCCCCACGGTGCTTCTGGTCGGCGGCGTGCTGCTCGGCGTGCTGCTGGTGGCCCAGCTGCTCAGCCGACGGCTGATGCTGGCCCAGGGAGCCGTATCCGCCGCCGCGCCCGCCCCTGGCGCGGCGTCGCCGGCCGCCCCGGGTGCGCTCTCGCCCGCCGCCCAGGCGACCATGACCGGTGTGCTCAGCTGGCTGCCGCTGATCAGCGTGGTCTTCGCGGCCTTCGTGCCGCTGGCCGCGGCGATCTACCTCACGGTGAGCGCGCTCTGGGGCGTAACCGAGCGAGCGCTGCTGTGGCGGATGCTGCGTCCGGCGCGCTAGTCCGCCGGACTAGCCCGCCGCGGTAGGGACAGTGGCGCGCCGCCGACTTGCCGCAAAACGCCCCATGCGCGCGCCCGAGGGGGCACTTTCCGGCAAGTCGAGCGCGGGTTATTCATCCACATGCCGCAAGATCCCGCTAGGGACGGTCGGAGGGGCATCTTGCGGCAACTCGGCATGTCCGGGCGCGAAAAAGCGGCAGGCGCTCCCAGTGCCGGGGGCGCCTGCCGCAGTCGAGGGCCGTGCGGGTCAGGCGACGCTGTTGGCGTGCGCCCTGGTGCCGGAGACGCTGACGCCGGGCTGGCTCTTCGAGCAGAGCACGACGAGGATCACGGCGACGCCGACCACGATGTGCGGCAGCCAGGCGTTCGGCGCCTCGTCAGCGAAGCCGAACAGGAACGGCGACGCGATCAGGACGATCGATGCCAGCACGTCGAAGACGAGGTGGATCGGCATGCCGATGACCTTGATCAGGCCCAGTTCGTAGCGGGTGAACAGGCTGTAGAGGATCAGGCCGACGCCGAGGACGCGGGGGACGATGACCGCGGCGCCGCCGACCTCTTCGAACATGAAGATGGTGGGGGCGAGGATCAGGGCGATCGCAACGACGTAGTCGAGGACCGCGTGGACCTTGGTGGGAATGAATCGCATGGGGGAGCTCCTGAAGTGTGAACCGCAAGGCCCGTTGCCTCACGACACTGATTCGCCGCCGTCGGCCGGATGGTTTGGTCGCCCCACCGAACCCGGTCGGCGGAGCCGCCTCAGCAGCGTTCGTATACGTACCCCGGTGCACCGGTCACGACGAGATCGCGGTCGCGCAGGATCATCGACCGCGGCCGGTCAGGCACCGCGCAGACTGCGGCGAAGTCAACGCGCAGGTCGTCGGTGTATTCGATGGCCAGCACCCGATCGCCGTAGGCCGCCCGGTAGAGCCCGCACTCCTGCCATCGGTCGCATTCCTCGGCGACGGCGAAGTCGAACAGCTCGGCGAGGGGCTCCGCCAGGTCGGCGGCGTTCTTCTGGCCGATCGCCAGGCCCTCGTCGTGCGCGGCGGCGACCAGGATGCGCGCGAACGCGACATTGTCCTCGGCGGTGAGCAGACCGGCCGACCGGGTGTACGAGTCGAGGTTGTCGATCTCCACGGCGTCGAAGCCGGACGTCGCACAGTTCGTCAGTAGGGGGAGCAGCAGCGCGGCGAGTGCGGTGCGCTTCCCGGCGCTGCCGGTGTCGAACAGAAGCTCGTCCGGCCAATTCTCGTCGCGCACCGGCCCGCCGCCGGCTGTAAGGATCAGCTCGGGCGAATCCTCGAGTATCCGCTGGGACTCTGCCGGCTGGGTCTGGAAACCGTTCAGGTAACACACCGAGTAGAGGCCGGCCGCGGGCTCATCGGTGCTGTCACGCACGACGATGTCCACTCCGGCTGGTGGGTCGTAGGCGCCGCCGAGCTGATAGTCGAGGCCACCGCCCACCGGCGGCGGCACCGTGCCGGATGCGGGCGACGGGCCGGACGCGCAGCCGGACAGCGCCAGGCCCACCAGCACCCCGACAACACAAACGCGCCGCCGGGCGGCAGCAGACAGGCTGCGCATCCGGCGACGCGTCAAGGTGATGAACTACAGAGGTGGTGAACTAGGCGACTTCGGCGACGCTGGCGTTCAGCACGTCGTCAAGGGTGACGAAGGCCTCTTCTTCGGTGGACTTCTGCGCGAGCGCGAGCTCGGAGACGAGAACCTGGCGAGCCTTGATGAGCATCCGCTTCTCGCCGGCGGAAACGCCGGAGATGCGGTCGCGGCGCCACAGGTCGCGAACGACCTCGCTGACGCGATAGACGCTGCCGCTGCCCATCTTCTCGGTGTTGGCCTTGTAGCGACGCGACCAGTTGCTGGGCTCTTCTTCGACATCGCTGCGGAGCACGTCGAAGACGGCCTCGACACCGGCGGCGTCGATGACGTCGCGCACGCCGACGAGCTCGGCGTTGTCGATGGGCAGGTTGATTGCCAGATCACTCTGGTGGACGGTGAGCGTGATGTAACGCTTCTCGACACCCTTGATCGTGCGGGTCTCGACCGCGGTGATGGTTGCCGCGCCGTGGTGGGGATAGACGACGGTCTCGCCGACTTCGAAAATCATCTGATGCAGCCTCATAATTCGTTGAGCGTGGTTGACGTATCACCCGGACGGCGGCGCGGGGCGCCGGCCGTGCTCCGCCGCGGTGCTGCCACAGCCGATTCGACGCACCCAGGGCAACTCACTGGATACAACGCGCGACTGAAAATGGCACAGCGGTTCGTTAAGGGTATTCGGAGAGTGTATCATTCCCGCCTCGCTGGCCCTATTCGTGTCCGCGGCCGGTTTTCGGCTACTTGTGGCGGTCCTCGAGCTCGGACACCCGCTGCACGATCCAGGACGAGAGGGTGGCCGTGAGGACACCCAGCACGGCCACGCCGCCGAGCATCAGCGCGGTGGCGATGGTGCGCCCGCGCAGGGTGACCGGAGTGAAATCGCCGTAGCCGACGGTGGTGATGGTCACGGCGGCCCACCAGAAGGAGTCACCGAACGAGGTGATGTTGGCGTCCGGGGTCGCCCGTTCGGCCTCGAGTACGGCGAGGGCGGCGATGTAGGTGACCAGGGTCGCGGCGCCGGCGAGGTAGACCAGCACCCTGGCGCGAAAGGCCGTGCCCGCAGACTGCTGGAAGACGTTGCTGTGCGCGACGACCCGCAGCAGCCGCAGTGGCCGCAGCAGCGGCAGCAACACGAAGAGCAGGTTGACCGGATGGTGCAGCACCCACTGCCAGGGGTGGTCGGCGAGGGCGATCTCCACGAGGTAGCTCACCGGGAACAGCGCCCAGCTGACCAGGATCAGCAGCCGCAGGAGGTCGGCGGTGGCGACATCCACATCGCCGATCACCGTGATCGAATAGGCGACCAGGAAGAGGATGGCTGCGATCGTGAGCGGCCAGTCCACCGCCTGTTGCCAGCGTGTCTGGCGCTGCCCGCCCCACGGGTTGGTACGGATGCCGGTCGCCATCATACGGGCATCCTGCCACCGGCCGGGGACCCGGCCAATGGCGGCGGGGCCGCGCCGACGGTTCTACGTCGCCCGCGCGGCGATGAGGGCGCGGGCGAGCCGCTCGACCAGCGCGTAGGGCACCGGGCGTTTCAGCGGAAACAGCACCGTGTCCTTCTCGCGCTGACCGGGCAAGGCCGGCGGATGCCCGGGGCCGGATCGGCCGGATGGTGGCAGGATGTGCGCATCAATGACGGGAGTCTCGTGGCACAGGCGCGGCGTGACGATGACCCGTACGAGCGCGCCCTGACCGATCCGGACTTTCTGCGCGCCGTGACCGCGGCCCACCGGGGCCACTGGCCGGTGCTCGACGCGCTCTGGTGGTGCAGGCATCCTGCCGAGGCGGCCCCGAGCGGCAGCCCCTCACCCGTCGCCCGGCTGAGCAGCCTGCAACGCCGGTTGTTCGCGGCGGATGGCGACGCGGCCGGCGACGGTGCCGTGGCCGATGCCGTGCGTGAGCTGGAAGCGGAGATCGGGGAAGAACGGGCGAACATCGGCGCGGCGCTCGCTGCAGCGCACGCGGGTCGCGAGCCGCCGGACACCGAGTCGCCGGCCATCGAGCGGCCGGGCACCGAGTCGTCCGGCACCGAGCAGCCGGCCACCGAGTTGCCGGCCACCGGGACGCCGTTCGCTCCTCACGTCGTCGTCGGCAGCAGTATCGTCGGCAGCACGCCCCGGTGGGTGCCTCCGCGCCGCCGCCTGCTGCTGGGCGCCGGCCTGGTCGGAGCGTTGCTGCTCGGAGCCCTCGTGGGCAGCCAGGTGACCAGCGCCAGTCGGTCCGGCGCCCCGGAACCCACCCCCACCGCAACCAGCACCCGCACCCCGACCGTGCCGGTGCTGGCGGCCCAGGTCTTCGCCCGGGTCCAGACCGGCCAAGACATCCCGCGGGTGCCGCTGCCGGGGGCCTACGACCCCGCCTCGTTCAGATATCTCGGCTCGTCGGGGTGGCGGGACGTCGATGCCAACGGCGTGACGGATTCGCCCTACTACGCCGCGCGCGGTGCGTCGAACACGATCTGCCTCGTGGCGATGCCCGAGGGCGCCGGCTATCTCACCACCTGTACCCTCGAGGCGGACTTTCCCCGGGGCGGCCTCCGCCTGTCCTGGCAGAGCAGCGACGTTCTTCCGGTGGAAGAGAACGGCCGGACAGCGATGGTGATGGACATCACGGTGACTTGGATGCGGGACTCGACGATCGAGACGCGGGGCACCGGCCGGGCGCTGGTCCCCTGAAGCCGGCCGCGGGGTGTGACAGGCTGGGTGCAACAATGATGGGGGTTTCATTGGTTGAGAACGTCTACGACGACCCGTATGACCAGGCGCTGGCTGATCAGCGCTTCCTGGCGGCGGCGACCGCGGCCCATACCGGTCGGTGGAACCTGCTCGATGCGCTCTGGTGGGAGTGGCACCCTGAAGACCCCGCCCCGAGCGGGAGCCCGTCGCCCATCCACCGGCTGCGGGAGCTGCAACGCCGGGTCTTCGCGGCGGATGGCGACGCTGCCGGCGACCACGCTGTGGCCCAGGTCGTGCGGGAGCTCGAGGCCGAGATCGTGGCCGAACGCTCGGCCGCGACGGACGCGATCACCGCCGCCCACGCTGACCTCAGGCGCCGCACGGCCGACCCGGAGCCGACCGCCCCGACAGCCGACGGCCCGCCGCACCTCAACCCGACCGAGGCCACCGGCGACTCACCCGCACCGGCGACACCCGCCGAGGTCCCGACCGGGCGCACCGCGCGCCGACGGTTGCTGCCCTCCGCGATCGTGGCCGTGGCCCTGGTCGCGGCAGCCGTGATCGGCGCGGTGTTGGGCAGCCGGCTCACCGAGGCGGCCTCGTCGCCGGCGCCGTCCGCGAGCGCCACCGCCGAGACACCCGGCAACCCGGCGGCGCTGTTCGCGCAGGCGCAGCGTCCGGAGGACATCCCCGCGCGGGCGATGTCCGCCACCTTCGAGCCGGACTCCTTCAGATATCTGGGCTCGGCGGGGTGGGCAGAGGGCCCGAACCTGGTGGGGCGGTCACCGTTCTACGCGGTGCGGGCGAGCGGCAGCCTGATCTGCCTCGTTGCGATTCCGGAGGGCAGCGGCTACCTGTCGACCTGCGCTCTCGAGTCGGAATATCCGTCGATCGGGTTGCGCCTGTCCTGGGAGAGCGCTGACTACCTCGCGCAGTTGCCGCCGGACTTCTACGTGGAGGACGAGATGGGCGACATGATCGGTGATGTCACCGTGATCTGGGGCCGCACGGGTGAGGTCACCTCGGAAATGACGCTCCGCTCGCCCACCGGCCCGTAGCCCCCCACCGGGGTGAGCGCACCGCCGGCCCGTGTGTCAGGCTGTGCCCAGCGATGAGGGGGACCCAGTGGCACAGCACCACGACGACCTGTACGACCTGGCGCTGAACGACCCCGAATTCCTCGAGGCGGTGCGCTCTCACCACGCCGGGAGTTGGGACGTTCTCGACGCGCTGTGGTGGGCATCGCATCCGCTCGACACGTCGCCGGGCGGCTTGCTCGCGCCGCTGGCCCGAGTGCGTGCTCTGCAACACCGGGTGTTCGCGGCGGACGCCGACGCCGCGGGCGATCATCGGGTGCACGAGGACCTGCGCAGGCTCGAGGCCGAGATCATTCGGGAGACCGGCGCCATCGATGCGGCCGTGATCGCTGCGCAGACGGGTGTCGGCGCGGCGCTCGCCGGAGCCGACAACCTGGGTGGCCCCGGAGACACCGCCGAACCCGACGCGGTCGGCGAAGCGGATGACTGGCCGGCGGCGGATGCGCCTCGTCCCGCCGCGGGGCGACGGCGGTTGTTGCTCATCGGCGGACTCACCGCCGCGGTGCTGGTGGGCGTGATCGTCGGCGGACAGTTTTCCGCCGGCACCGTGCCGGGCGGCGCGCCCGCGCCCTCGACCACCGCTGCCAGCACTTCACCACCCCTCGCGCTGTCGGCCTTCCAGCGGGAGCAGACGCCGGAGGACCTGCCCGCGATCCCGCTCCCCGAGGTGTTTGACCCGCCGACCCTGCGGCAACTGGGTTCGATGGGCTCGGTCGAGGCGGGATCCGTGCCGCAGCTGGTCTACTACGTCGCCCGCACGACCTCGAACATGGTCTGCCTGATCGTGGTGCCCCAGACCCTGGACTATTTGTCGACGTGCACCCTGGAGCAGGAGTTCCCGGCGACGGGGTTGCGGCTGTACTGGCGGGCGGAGGGAATCTTCTCGTCGCCGGTCGACGGCTCCCTGACGGGCCCGCTGAATACCTACCTCACCTGGCGACCCGACGGGAGCGTGGAGTTGGGCTCAGAGGCAGCGGTCGGCTGAGGCGGCTACAGCCCCTGCTCCACCATGTCGATCACCCGGGTGATCAGGGTCTGCTTCACAGGGTCCGGCAGGGCCCGCAGCGGCCCGTCGATGAACAGTTCCGCCAGCCCGTGCACGGCAGACCAGGCCAGGAACTCCGCTGCCGGCCGGCGCTCGGCCGGCAGTAGACCCTCGGTCACCAGATCATCGAGCGCGACGGTGAGCAGCTGGAACGGGGTGAGGCCGCGCTCGCCGGCGCGCGCGGAGCTGGTGGCGCTCTCCAGGTCCGACGACGCCGAGAACGCGGTCTGGAATCGGCCGGGCTCCTCGAGGGCGAAACGCAGGTACCCGGTGCCCACGGCGCGAAAGCGCAGCCGGGCCGACTCTGTCGCGTCCGTCGCGGGGATGCGCGCCTGATCGGCCTCGATGGCCCCCGCCACCAGCGCCTGGCAGCTCGAGCACACGGCATCCAACAGCGCTTGCCGGTCAGCGAAATGCCGGTACGCCGCGCTGGGGGTGACCCCGACCCGCCGGGTGGCCTCCCGCAGCACCACAGCGGACGGCCCGCCCTCGCCGGCCAGGTCGACGCCGGCCTCGATGAGGGCGCGGCGCAGGTCGCCATGCCGGTACGAAGTTCGCGCCGGAGAATTGCCGAGACCCGTTGTCAACGCGCATCCGTTTCGTTACGATAAAAGCTCACATGTGCACAACGTACACATATCAGTGTAGCCATCCGACGGCAGGGGTATGGCATGACAATCATCGAAGCCTTCGGGCTTACCAAGACCTACAAATCCAAGTCCGGACCGGTGCACGCGCTCGCCGGACTCGACCTGACCGTGCCGCGCGGCACCGTCAAGGCGATCCTCGGGCCCAACGGTGCCGGCAAGACCACGGTGGTCAAAATCCTGACCACCCTCATCCGGCCCGACACCGGCACCGCTGTCGTGGACGGCATCAACGTGCTCGAGGACCCGAAGGCGGTGCGCAGCATCATCGGGGTTTCCGGCCAGTACGCGGCCGTCGACGAGAACCTCACCGGCTTCGAGAACCTCGAAATGGTGGGCCGGCTCTACCACCTCGGCGGCGCGGCCTCTCGTCGGCGGGCGCAGGAGCTGATCGACCTGTTCGAGCTCACCGCGGCCGGTAACCGGCCGGTGAAGGGCTTCTCCGGCGGCATGCGGCGACGCATCGACCTGGCCGGCGCCCTGGTGTTCAACCCCAAGATCCTCTTCCTCGACGAACCGACCACCGGGCTCGACCCGCGCAGCCGGATTGCGCTGTGGGGCGTGATCAACAAGCTCGTCGACAACGGCACCACGGTGCTGCTCACCACCCAGTACCTCGAGGAGGCCGACCAGCTGGCCGACAGTATCGCGGTCATCGACTATGGCAAGGTCATCGCCGAGGGCACCTCCGACGAGCTCAAGGCGCAGATCGGCGGCCACCGGGTGGTGATCGCCCTGGTCGACGCGGCCGACGCCCCCGCCGCCCGCGAGGTGCTTGCCCGGTACGGAGCGGGTGAACCGCAGGTTTCCAGCGACAGACGCGGCCTCGACGTGGCCGTGACCGACGGCCCGCCGGCGCTGCAACAGGTGCTCGCCGACCTGCGTACCGCCGGCATCCAACTGCACGACGCCGGCATGCGCCGGCCCACTCTCGATGACGTGTTCCTCAAGCTCACCGGGCACAAGGCCGACATGGCGGCGGGCGAAAACGAAGACGACAAGATGGAGAAGGTGAAATGACCGCCACCGCCACCCGGCCCGCCCCGGCGCCGCCCACCTGGAACCCGCTGTCGCTGTGGTACTCGGACGGCTGGACGACCACCAAGCGCAACCTCATCAAGATCAAGCGCACCCCGGACATGCTGGTGTTCGCCGTCATCCAGCCGATCATGTTCGTGCTGCTGTTCAGCCAGGTGTACGCCGGCGCCATCGCGGTGCAGGGCACCGACTACGTGCAGTTCCTGATGGCCGGCATTTTCGCCCAGACGGTGGTGTTCGGCTCCACCTTCTCCGGGTCGGCCATGGCCCAGGACCTCAAGGACGGCATCATCGACAGGTTCCGCAGCCTGCCGATGAGCTCGTCGGCGGTGCTGGTCGGCCGCACCAACGGTGACCTGGTGCTCAACACCATCTCGATGATCATCATGATGGCCACCGGCTTCCTGGTCGGCTGGCGGGTGAACTCGTCGATGGGCGAGTTCTTCGCCGGGCTCGGGCTATTGCTGCTGTTCAGCTATGCGTTCAGCTGGGTCATGGCGCTGCTGGGCATGAGCGTGCGCTCACCCGAGGTGATCAACAACGCCTCGTTCATCATCCTGTTCCCGATCACCTTCATCTCCAACGCGTTCGTGCCGATCGAGACCCTGCCCGACCCGTTGCGGGTCTTCGCGGAACTCAACCCGGTGTCAGCGCTCGTGCAGGCCGCCCGCGAACTGTTCGGCAACGAGGGCAGCGCTCCGGTGCCTGATGTCTGGACGCTGCAGAATCCAGTGCTGACCGTGCTCATCGGGGTTGTTGTGCTGCTCGTGGTGTTTGTGCCATTGTGCATCCGTAAGTTCGCCTCGATCAGCTCCCGCTGACCGGGTTCGGAAACTCAACCAGAGGGAGCTGATCATGACAACATCAGAACTGACCTACCTGCGTGGCTTCAGCGGGTTCGCCGTGCCGGACCTGGAGGCAGCCCGCGGCTTCTACCGGGATGTGCTCGGACTCGACGTCGTGGACAACCCGATGGGCCTGCTGGAAATCACCCTGCCGGGCGGCGCGATGGTGATCGTCTACCCCAAAGAGGACCACGAACCCGCGGTGTTCACCATCCTCAACCTCGCAGTGGCCGACATCGAGCTGTCGGTGGATGCCCTGGTGGAACGTGGTGTGGAAATGCTGCGCTACGACGGCTTCGAGCAGGACGAGCGGGGAATCGTACGCGGCGGCGGGATGCCAACCGGCGGCTGGTTCGCCGACCCGGCCGGCAACGTCATCGCAGTGATGGAAGCCTGATTTTGGTGACCGAGGTCGCGACCGCGCCGTACGACGTGAAGCGAGAACTGCGCGCAGTGTACGCCCCGAAGAACCGGGACTGGGAGACGCTGGTGGTGCCGCCGCAACGCTTCCTCGCCGTGGACGGGTCGGGGAATCCGAACACGGCGCCGGCCTACGTCGAGGCCGTCGAGGCGCTCTACGCGGTGTCGTACACGGTGAAGTTCACCAGCAAGCGAGGTGGCGGCCGCGACCTGGTGGTGGGCCCGCTGGAGGGGCTCTGGTACGCCGACGACGCATCCGTGTTCAGTGCCCGCGACAAGGCCGCGTGGAGCTGGACCATGCTGATCAGCCAACCGGACTGGGTGAGCGACGGGGCGATCGAGGAGGCCATCACGGCGGCCCGCGGCAAGAAGAAGACGCTGCCCGCCCTCGACCGGGTGCGCATAGAGCGGCTCGACGAGGGACTCTGCGCGCAGCTGCTGCACGTGGGCTCCTACGACGACGAGGCGCCGGCGCTGGCCCGGCTGCACGGCGAGGTTCTCCCGCAGGCGGGCCTCCGCGAGCGCGGCCGGCACCACGAGGTCTACCTGGGCGACCCGCGCCGCGTCGCGCCGGAGAAGCTGCGCACGGTGGTGCGGCAGCCGGTGTCGCTCGCGTAATTGCGCGACCCACTTCCGCGAGTTGCCCACCTGCGGACGAGTTGCCCCGGTGCGCCGGGGCAACTCGTCCGCAGCGGGGCATCTCGGGGGTGGTGTTCCCCGCGGGGACGTGCGGGAGGCGGGTCAGCGACCGCCGCGGCGCTTGCCGGCCTGCGGGCTGGGGGAGTTGCGGGTGCGGCCGGCGCTCTGCGTCTTGCGCGCGGTGGCCGGTTTGGCCGCCGCAGCCGCGGCGCGCACTGCTTTGGCGGCGGCCTTGGCCTTGGCGGTCTTCTTTTCCTTCTTCACGGGCTCGTCACCGGCCGCGACCGCGTTGGTGCGTGAGCTGTCCGGGGTGCGGCCGCGCACGATGCCGATGAACTCCTCCACGTCGGGCGTGGTGTCAACCGTGCGCCAGGCCAGTGCGATGCGGCTCTCGGCGGTGTCCTCCACCGGCTTGGAGACGACATCCTTGCGGCTGTGCAGGCGGGCCACCGAGTGCGGCAGGATGACGATGCCCACGCCGGCGGCGACCAGTTCCATGGTCTCGTCCATGTCGCGCATCGGCGGCAGCGGGCGGCGGCTGCCGTCGCGCACCTCAACGGCCGCGTCGCGCCACTCGGGGACGTCGTCGGGATCCTGCAGCAAGTGCTCGTCGACCAGGTCGGCCACGACCACGCTGTCGGCGTCGGCCAGGAAGTGATCCTTCGCCATCACCAGCACGGGGATCTCGTTGTACAGGTTGATCAGGCTCAGGCCGTCTTCATCGATGGGCAGGCGCACCAGGCTCACGTCGGCGCGGCCGTCGCGCAGAACGAGCTCCTGATCGGCGATGCTGGTGCGGAAGACCGAGAGCTCGACCTCCGGGCGCCGCTCGGCCCAGATGCGGGTCCATTTGGTGGGGGTGACCCCGGCGACGAAGGCAATGGAAAAGGTCACCGGCATCCTCTCGTGTGCAAAATCAGTGTGGGTGGTGGCTCCGCGGGCGCGTGCGACGTGCCGGCGGCGGGCCGTTTTGGTGGTGTCCGGGCGCAGGACACCGAAACCATAGTGCTCTCAGGCTATACGCTGGAACCATGAGCGAGAAGAAGCCCCAGACCATGAAGCCGGCCACGGCTGCCCAGAAGCTCGGGATTCTGCTCGAAGCAGCACCCGAGGAGTTCCAGTCCACGCCGGTGTCCCGCACCGAGCTGGCCGCCCTCGAGGCGAACCCGCCGGAGTGGCTCACCCAGCTGCGCGCCAACGGCCCGCACCCCAAGCAGGTCGTCGCCGCCAAGCTCGGCGTGTCGATCTCAGGCCTGGTGCGCGGTGAGGTCACCGAGCCGCTGACCAGCGCCGAGATCCAGGCACTGCTGCAGCAGCCGCCGGCCTGGCTCGTCACAGAGCGCGCCACCCAGTTCGAGGTGCGCGAGGAGCAGATCCGCGTGAAGGACCGCGATGCTGAGAAGGCCCGCAAGAAGGCGCACGCCGAGCGTTTCGCCGCACAGAACGAGAAGGCCGCCCGCAAGAACTCCTAGCTCTCTGGTTTCACCGAGTTGCCCCGCCCCGGACGAGTTGCTCCATTGGGACGGGGCAATTCGTCCGTTCGGGGGCACGTCGGGGCATCCGTGCCGGGGTGCGCCGGTCAGGCGGTCGGCACCGCCGGCGTCGCCGGAGCCGCGTACTGCTCGCGCAGGAACGCGACGATCTCGCCGAGTTCGGCCTGCGAGATGGAATGGCCCATTCCCTCGTAGATGCCCTCGGTGAGTGTGGAGTGCGCCGGCAGCCAGGCTTGGGTGCGGGCGACAGCGCCCTCGGGGATCACCGGGTCCAGAGTGCCGCGGCCCCAGAACACCGGCGGCGCGAGCTCTTTGAGCCGTGCGTCGCCCGGATGCGTGCCGCTGCCGATGAACCCGGACAACTGCACCGCGAACGCGAACCGTTCCGGCGCGTGCCGCATCAGCTGCAGCGTCATGGCGCCGCCCTGCGAGAAGCCGAGCAGGCCGATGGACGTGGGCTGCACGGGGAGGGCGTCGAGCCACTCGATGATGCCGAGCGCTGCCGCGTCGAGAGCGTCACCGACGGGATCGCCGGGCACCCCGATGGGAAACCACGACCAACCCTGACCGGCCGGCAGTGGCGCCCGCAGCGCCGCGATCGTCGGCTGCAGCGGCAGGTGCGGGGCCAGCGCGAACAGATCGCCCTCGGTCGACCCATAGCCGTGCAGCACCAGCAGCAGCGGGCGCCCCACCCGGTCGGGTGCGGCGGCCGACCACAGCACGGCGGCCGGATCGATCGGCTCGGGGCGGATGCTGGTGGCCATGTGTCGGTTCCTCACGTCGGTGTCGACGCAGGTACAGCGCCGACTCCCTCAATCCTTCCACGCCCGCCCGAGACCCGCGGGGTCTCGCGAACTAAGACCCAAGGCCCACGAAAGTGCCTTTTCTCACAGCTCGCGGGGTCGGGGCGGGCGGACTCGCGGACCCCGGTGGTGCATCCGCGGCTCTCGTGAGTGAGAATGAACTATGACCGTGCGCACCCCTGACCCCGATCCGGACTGGACGCCTGGCGGGGATGACGCACCGCCGCCCAACTCGAACCCGGGTTGGCTGAGCGATGTCGAGCTCGCCGAGATCCGCCAGCGGCTGCCGCTGCTGTACGTCGAGGCCGTGCCCGTGCGCGTCGACGGTCTGGGCCAGGTCGTCGAGGTCGGTGTGCTGCTGCGCGCCACCCCCGAGGGCAAAATGACCCGCACCCTGGTCTCCGGCCGGGTGCTCTACGGCGAGACCCTGCGCGACGCCCTGTTCCGGCACCTCGAGAAGGACCTCGGCCCGATGGCGTTCCCGCAGCTGCCGCCGAGCCCGGTGCCGTACTCGGTTGCCGAGTACTTCCCGATGCCCGGCATCACCGCGTTCACGGATGACCGCCAGCACGCCGTGTCGCTGGCCTACGTCGTGCCCGTCACCGGCACCTGCGACCCCCGCCAGGATGCCCTCGAGCTCACCTGGATGACCCCGGAGGAGGCGGCCACCGACGCCGTCTCGGCCGAGATGGAAGGCGGCCGCGGTGGCCTCCTGCGCATGGCCCTGGCCTCGGTCGGCGCCCTGCGCTGACCCCCGCATCCGCGAACTGTGACCTAAGCACCTTCGCGGGCGAGTTTTTGGGCTTTTCTCTCAGTTCGCGAGGGGGGAGAGGCCCAGGGTGCCCAGGAACAGGCGGGCAAAGCGTGGGGCGTCCACGTCCAGGGCGACCTCCACGACCTCCCAGGTGCCCGCGGTGCCGTGCAGGATGTCTTCGCCCACCCGGCGACGCTGGTCCACGATGGTCTGGCCGCGACCGTACCCGGTGAGCTCCACCCGCACGGGCAACAGTCGGGTGGTCAGCGCATCCGGGTCGACGAGCGCGCAAAGCGCCCCGGCGTCACCGATCAGCCCGGTGTACTCGGCCGCGCTGTTCTCGCTGCGGGCGACCCGGTTCGCCAGCAGCGCTCCGACCACCCGCCCGTAGCCGGAGTCGCCGCTCTCCAGCGCGGTGGCCAGGTCGCGGTCAACGCTCACCTGGTTGAAGACGTCCAGCCCGTACATGAAGGTGGGGATGCCCGCGTCGAGTACGATCGCCGCCGCCTCGGGGTCGTGCCACACGTTGAACTCGGCCACGGCAGTGGCGTTGCCCACGCTGGCCGAGCCGCCCATGAACACGATCCGTTCGATGTTCTCGGCCAGGTCGGGGTACTGGCGCAGCAGCAGCGCGAGGTTGGTCTGCGGGGCCAGTGCCACCACGGTCACCGGGCGGGGGCTGTCGGTGATGAGCCGGCGCATCAGCTCGACGGCGTTGACCGGCGCCGGCGTGCGCTCGCCCGGCGGCAGGTGCACGGTGCCCAGACCGCCCTCGCCGTGCACGTGCGACGCGCTGCGGGCCGGCGAGATCAACGGACGGCGGGCGCCGGCCGCGACCGGGATGTCGGGAGCTCCGGCGACATCGAGGATCCGCAGGGTGTTCTCCACGACCCGCTCGAGTGAGGCGTTGCCGGCGACACAGCTGATGCCGAGCACCTCGATGTCGGGGTGGGCGACGGCGAAGAGGATGGCGAGGGCATCATCGACGCCGGTGTCGACGTCGAGGATCACAGGAATCGTAGGCATCCCCTGATTTTACGGTGCCGGGCGTGGCTGGTGGGCGCGCGAAAGCCCGACCCCGCTGGGCGGGATCGGGCTCGGCTCAGGGCCTGGGTGGCCGGCTGCTAACGCTCGAGGCGCACCTCGCGGAATGGTTCGCCCAGCACCTCTTCGGTGCGCTCCTGGCCGTCGGGCAGGTAGCCGTTACGGGCGTAGAAGCGGTGCGCGCGGGGGTTGTCCGCGGCGACCCAGAGGTAGGTGGGGCCGGGATCGACGACGGCGTCGAAGAGGGCCTGGCCGATGCCGGTGCCCTGGTGGGCCTGCAGCAGGTAGACGAAGTAGAGCTCGTGCTCGGTGGGCTTGCCGGCGTCGCGGCCGGGGCCGCTGCCGGCGAAACCGACGATCTCGCCGTCGAGTTCAGCCACGACGTGGCGGTAGCCGGGGCCCTGCACCGAGAAGCGGCGCCACATTTGGGCAAGGCGTTCCGGGTGCAGCTGCGACAGTGCAGCCTGGCTGAGGATGTGGTCATAGGATTCGTGCCAGCAAGCCGCGTGGACGCGGCCCAGGCTGTCGGCATCCGTCTCGGTGACGGGCCGAACAACAACGGTGGTGTTCATACTTCGACCCTAACCCCGGCCACCGACCCCGCCGAACCATCCAGCCGCCGGCCCCGCCCTGCCCCTCGCCGGCCCGGCCCGAGCACTACTCCTGCACTTTCAAGGGATGCGCCGGTGGCACCCCAGAATCACGCGGCGGAACCCCGGCCGGGCAGAGCTCTGCAGGAGTTATGCAGCCAGGGCCGGGGAACGACGAACGGGCCGGCCCCGTGAGGAGCCGGCCCGTTCGGGTCGTACAAGCAGTACGGGCTGACTAGCCCTGCGCGCGGCGCGGAGCCGAGCGACGGGCGCCGCCGCCGGTGGAACCGGAGCCGCGCACCAGTCCGCCGACCTGAAGGCCACCGGAGCGGCCGGAGCCGCCGGTGCCCGAACCTGAACCACCCGTGCGGGGAGCGTGGCTGCGGCCGGAGGAGGCCGGACGCTCGGTGCGGTCGCGACGGGCGCCACCGGCGGCGACGGCATCGCCGCTGCGGCCGCTGCGGCCACCGGCGTCGCGTGAACCGCGGCCGCCGTTGTCGCGCTCGTCACGGTTGACGCGCTTGCGCTGGGCGTTGGCGCCCTGCGAGCGGCCGCCCTGCGACTGGCCGTGCGGCTGCTCGACACGCGGCACCGGCTTGACGTACGCGGCCACGTCACCGGTGAGGGCGACAACGGCGGGCGACGACGCGTTCACGCGCTGCGGGGTCACCGTGATGGCGGCCTTGCGCAGCAGCTGGTCGGTGTCGCGCTTCTGCGCGGGCAGCACGATGGTGACGACGTCACCGGCGCTGCCGGCGCGGGCGGTACGGCCCGAGCGGTGCAGGTACGCCTTGTGCTCTGCGGGCGGGTCGACGTGGATGACGAGTTCGATGTCGTCAACGTGCACGCCTCGGGCGGCCACGTCGGTGGCGACGAGAACCTTCACGTCGCCGGCGCTGAACGCGGCGAGGTTGCGGTCACGGGCCACCTGCGACAGGTTGCCGTGCAGGTCGACGGAGGGGATGCCCGCATCCGTCAGCGCCTTGGCCAGCTTCTTGGCGTGGTGCTTGGTGCGCATGAAGAGGATGCGGCGACCGCTGCCCGAAGCGAGCTTCTCGATGAGCTCCTTCTTGCTGTCGGCGCCATCGACCTCGAACACGTGGTGGGTCATCGCGGAGACGTGGCTGGTGGCCTCGTCGACGGAGTGCAGAACCTCGTTGTGCAGGAACCGGCGCACGATCTTGTCCACGCCGTTGTCGAGCGTGGCCGAGAACAGCAGGCGCTGGCCGCTGGACGGGGTCTTGTCCAGGATGCGCGTGACGACGGGCAGGAAGCCCAGGTCGGCCATGTGGTCGGCCTCGTCGAGCACGGTGATCTCAACGGAGTCGAGGTTCACGAAGCCCTGCTTCATGAGGTCCTCGAGGCGGCCGGGGCAGGCCACGACGATGTCGACGCCGGCCTTGAGCGCGGCGACCTGACGGTTCTGCGAGACGCCGCCGAAGATGGTGGTGGTGTTCAGGCCGTAGGCCTCGGCGAGGGGGGTGAGCGCCGCGGTGATCTGGGTGGCCAGCTCGCGGGTCGGCGCGAGGATCAGGCCGAGCGGGCGGCCCGGGCGGCGCTTGCCGCCGGCGAGCTTGCCGCCGAGGCGGGACACCATCGGGATGGAGAAGGCCAGGGTCTTGCCGGAGCCGGTCTTACCGCGGCCGAGGACGTCGCGGCCCTTGAGGGTGTCGGGCAGGGTGTCGACCTGGATCGGGAACGGGCTGTCGATGCCCTGCGAGGTGAGCACGGCAACGAGGGGAGCGGGCACGCCAAGCGCGCCAAAGGAAGTTTCAGACAAAGTGGTGCCTTTCGGGGCATCAGTCTCCTCGCTCGAACCGGTGACGCACAGAGCGACGGCCGGAGCCAGGAGGATTCACATGGCGAAGGTGCCGATGGGCACATCCGTTCGCCGTAAGAAAGTTTCATTCGGAAATCGAGAGGGCCGCCAGCAACGAGTCATACTCGGGCGAGGCGGCCGTCGATAAGAAGAGGGCGTTCTACGACGCAGTGAGCGCAACTACGCACTCACAAGTACCCCTACTCTAGCGGATGCTGTCAAGCGCGCAGCCAGAATCCAGCCGTATCAGGGGCTGGCCGGGACTTTCGACTCTAGTCTCTGGGCAGGTACAGTTCGCCGACCGGCACCTCGGCGGTGACGATGTTGCCGGCCTGCGGCAACGGGCAGGCCCACATCGGGTCGTACGCGCAGGACGGGTTGTACGCGAAGTTGAAGTCCAGGATCAGGCTGTCGTCGCCGGTGCCCGGGCCGAGGTCGGCGCCCTTGATGGTGTCCAGCAGGTAGCGGCCGCCGCCGTAGGTGCCGCCGGACTTACCCGCGAGGGCGTCCTTGAGCGGCAAGAACAGGCCGCCGCCGTAGCTGGCGAGCCGCCAGAGGTCGAGGGAGCCGATGTAGGGCAGCCGCACGGAGCCGACCAGGTCGAACGGCACGACACCGTCGGTGCCGGTCTCCACCGTGATGCGCAGCGGCTCCGCTGCCCGGTGCACCTCCACCTCGAAGCGCCAGTCCGGGTCGTAAGCTGCGACGGTGAGCCCGGTGAACGCGGCCCTGTCGTCCGGCAGCAGCGGCGACGCCGGATGCCCGGCGAAGAGTTCATCGCGCCCGGAGCGCCAGAGTTCGTGGCCGGCGGCCGGCTTGCGCGCGCTTAGCTGCCGCACCCCGCCGTAAAGCCCGAACACGCGGCGGCGCCAGTCGGCGATCTGCAGGGCTCCGATGCTTGTGCTCATACCGTCAGGCTAACCCGTCGTTCCCGTCAGGGCCCTCGGCCGCGCCCGCGGCCACGAATGCGGGATCGTCGGCGCCCAGGTCGTACTGCCAGGTGGGCGCCAGGGCCTTGAGTCGACGCATCCGCAACTGCCAGAACGCCCAGAGGCCGGGCCACACCGCCAGAGTGGCCGGACCGGCGGAGAAGATCAGCTGGTCGCGGTAGAGGGTCTTGCCGGTGCCGGCCGGGTCGGGGGAGATGGCCATGCGGTGGTCCCAGTGCGTGAGCGTCTTCATCGCGCCGGAGACGCCGTTGCCGGTGTCGTGCACGATGCGCACGCCGTCCGGGGTGGTGCGCGTCTCCAGCCGGATCATCTGCTCGCCCAGCGGCACCAGGCCCAGACCGCTCATGGTCACCGGGTGCTCTCCCGGCGTCCAGCGGGTGGGGAAGCCTTCCGTTTCGAGGGAGGCGATGCTCATCAGCGGGCCGCTGACCTCGCGGAACACCGTGGGGCTCGCCAGGGCCCGCCAGGCGGCATCCGGGGTGCAGTCGAGGATCTCTTTCAGCAGTACGCGCATGCTCTCAGTCTGTGCTGTCAGAGCGATGCAGTACAACTGGTACGTGGCGATTCGGTACTGGCTCGGGGTGGTGCAGCAGGAGTATGTGCTGCGGAGCGTCGCCATGGGCCTGGCCCAGATGAACTTTGCCGCCCGCGAGATCCTCGAAAGCATGAACGAATCCGATGGGCTGGTCTACTACTCGCCCAAGACCGAATTCGAGGGGGAGCGACTGCGGCAGTTCACGGCGATCGGCTATGTCAGCGACAACGTGGTGGTGCAGGTGGGTGACTCCGGCAGCGAGTACCGGCCCTGGCGGCGACGGGTGCAGTACGACCCGGCCGCCGAGCCCGCGTCGATCCGGCCGCTGCTGAAGGTGCTCGACCTCACCCGCGACGACCCCGACTGGGGCCGGCAGTTGCGCCGAGGGCTGCTGGAGATCAGCCGGCACGACTTCGAGCTGATCCGGGCGCAGATGCGCCGGCCCAGCGCCGACGACCGCCGCCGCTAGCCGCGCGGCCTCGCCGCCCGCCCGTGCCTCGCGCCCGTGAGGCTTCGTTGCACCTCGTATGGCTGGCCGCGCCCGCTATAGCGGGCGCGCTGGGCCGCAGGAGGTGCAGTGAGCAGCTCGGGGTGGTCTCGGGGTGGTCCCGCTCCCTCCGGGCGCCGTCCGAAACGCGCCCGGGACCGGCCTGCCACCAGCCATTCCACCAGCTTCGCTCAATAGGATGGCCGCATGACTGATGCTTTGTGGTGGCTCCCGTCCGTCATCGTCCTCGGCGTGGTCGTGGGCGTCATCTGGCTGTTCGTGTCGGCGTCCCGGCGCAAGGCCCGCGGCATCCGTGCGGCCGAGATCGCCGAGATCGCCGAACGAGAGCGCGCCGCGGCGATCAGCCTGGTGCGGGCGGATGACCTCATCGAGGCCGCCACCGATGAGCTCGGTTTCGCGATCGCCCAGTTCGGTGAACGAGCCACAGCCGACTTCGCCGACGCCCTCACCGTGTCCAGGCGCCAGCTGCGCGAGGCCTTCGCGCTGAAACACCAGCTCGACGACAGCGACCCGGACACCGACGCGCAGGTCCGCCAGTGGACCGAGAAGATCACCCGTCTCGCCGACGAAGCCACCGCCCGCCTCGACGCGCAGACGCGCGATTTTGATACCAAACGGGTCGTCGAGCAGAACGCTCCGCTGCAACTCGAGCGGCTGCGACGCCGCCTCGACCGCGCGAACGACCGGCTGGCCGGCGGCGCCGCCACCCTCAACCGGCTCGCCACCAGCTACTCCGCGTCGGCGCTCGCCTCGATCAGCGGCAATGTCGAGCGCGCCCGTGCCGCCATTGATGTGGGCCTCAGGGCCGCGGATGCCGCCGACGCGCGCCTGGCGGCCGGGGCCACGGAACCGGTCGGCGAGCAGGTCAGCGCCGCCGAGCACGCCCTGTTCACCGCCTCGGCGCTGCTGGACGCCATTGAAACCGGTGAGGACGAGCTGCACGTGGGTTTCGCCAGCCTGGGCACGGCCCTCGCCGTGGCCGAGACCGAACTCGCCGAGGCGCGCGCGCTGCGCGACCGGCACGAGGAGTCCGACGCCAGCGCCGACCTCAACCGGGTGATCGCCGCCGCGGATGCGGTCGTGGCTGAGCTGCGCCGTCCCGGCCGGGTGAGCGACCCGTCCGCCGACCTCGCCCGGCTGCGCGAGGCCCTCGACGGCCTCGACGTCACCCGCTCCGAGGCCCGCAACCGGCAGCTGCGCCGCGACAACGCCCGCGAGGCCTACGTGGGCGCCCGGCTGGCCGCTCGCAGTCAAATCGGCATCACCCGCGACTTCATCACCGCCAACCGCGCCCGGGTCGGCGCCGGCGCCCGCACCCGTCTGGCCGAGGCCGAACGCCAGCTCGCCCTCGCCGAGGCCGAGGCCGACCCGGTGACCGCGCTCGACGCCGCCCGCCGGGCCATGACCCACGCCACCGACGCCGACGCCCTCGCGCACTACGACGCCCGCTAGCTCGCCGAGTTGCCCGCCTTCGGAGTGGTTCTGCCCGCCGACAGTGTCGTCCGGTGACGAGAATCCCGGCCGGGAGAGCACCGCGCCCGGTACTCTGAACCGGTGAGCGACGCCGAGCCCCAGATCAAGTACCAGGTCCGATTCGACTGGGGCGTCGCCGGCTTCCAGGCCCTCGCCGCCGAGGCCGACGTGGTCGTGCTCGCCGATGCCCTGCCGGCCGTGGATGTCGCGCGCGGCTTCCCCACGCCGCTCGGCGCACACACCGTGATCGCGGCCGACCTCGCCACGAGCACCCTCGTGGCCGACTGGGCGCTGGCCCGCCAGACCGAGAAGGGTGACCGTTTCTCGGTGGCGGTCGTCGCGGTGGGGGAGCGCCGTGCCGACGGCACCATCCGCTTCGCCATGGAGGACCTGCTCGTGGCCGGCGCCGTGATCGACGCCCTCGCCGAACGGGGCATCGACCACTGCTCACCCGAAGCCGCCGCCGCTGCCGCGAGCTTCGTGGGCCTCAGGCGTGCCGTGAAGCACCTCGTGAAGGCCTCCGAAACCGGTCAGGCCCTCGCCGAAACCGGCCGGACCGCAGTTGTCGCCGCCGCACTGGCCCCGGCCACGGATGCCGCGGTCGCTGTCGTCACCGACTTCACCTTCCCCGCCTGAGAGCAGCTACTGGCGCTCCGGAGCCGCGACGGCCAGCGGAGTCAGGGTCAGTGACCTGACCACCGTGCTGCCGTCAACGGATTCCACGCGAAGGCCGTTGGCGCCCGGCTCCCCGAAAGCCAGCGAGCTGAGGGTCTGCCGGCCGCCGTCGGCGAACACTTCCACGGAGGAATAGTCGACGAAGATGTCGAGGTCCACGGCGCCATCTCGCAGTGGGCTGGACACCCCGCGGACCGCCCGGTACAGCTCCGGCATGGTGGCTGCGGCCGCATCGGCATCCCGGGCGATGAACACGTTCTGCAGCGCGAAGTCATAGCCGACGGTGACAAAATGGCCGCCGCCGTCCTTGATCTTCAACCGCACTTCCCGCGCCGGGCCGGCCTCGTCGGGCGACAGGGTCACCTGCAGCCGATAGGAACCGGTCCCGGGCTGCGGCAGAGTATCCGAGTCGCCGGGCGGCAGCACAGTCGTTTCGGCGGTTATCGCCTCCCCGCCGAGTTCGGAAAGAGCATCCACCGGTTGCGAAACGAGGGTCGCGGCACCGTCGAGGTCCACCAGCCGGATGCTGCGCACAATCGAGAACATCCCGCCCTGCCAGTCCGTCGTGGGCAGGTCGCCGGCGTACCCCCAGTTGTTCAGCCAGCCGATCGCGTAACGGCTGGCCAGTCTCTCCTCGGCGCTTTCGCGGGGGTCGTCCCAGGTCACCGCGGCATAGAAGTCCGCCCCGTCATCCAGCCAGCCCGGAGCCTCGCTGTCGGGCGTGAACGATGTGCCGTTCCAGTCTCCCGTCCAGTAGGCCAAACCGGTGGTTTTGTCGTACTTCGAGCCGTGGGCGCTGGCGGCCAGCACCCAGCGGGTGTTCGCTGGGTCCCCGTCCACGGACATCTGGAACAGGTCGGGGCACTCCAGTGTGCCCAGGTCGTCCCGCTCGAAACTCGATACGTAGGTCCACTCGGTGAGATCCGGCGAGGTGTAGAAGCCGACCTTGGCTCCCTCGGCGAGCACCATGACCCAGACCTGACCGGCGGCATCCCAGATCACCTTCGGGTCGCGAAAATCCGTCGTCCCAGGGTTCTCCATCACGGGGTTCGCCTCGTACGAGGTGAAGGTGTACCCGTCGTCCGTCGAATAGAACAGGGACTGGCGCTGGATGCCGTCGGCCTGTTGGGTCATGATCGCGATGACCGCTCCGGCGCCGAAACCGGCGGTGTTGTCGACGTCGATGACCGTGCTTCCGGTCTCGATGTCACCGAGGCCGTTGCCGTATTTCTCGATCGCCACCCCCTCGTCCTTCCAGTGCACGAGGTCAGTGGAGGTGACGTGGTACCACTCGGTGCCGTTCCCGTTGGGGTAGTCGGCGTTGTAGAGGTAGTAGTAATGCCACACATCGTCAAGGAGGAACGGGCGTTGCGGGTCGTTCATCCAGTTGTGCGCAGGCGTGAGGTGCAACGCCGGGCGGTAGTCGGACCAGTCAGTCGGTCGCTCGAATTGCCGGGCGTCGGTGGGCTGAGGCGCGGGCGTCTGCGACGACGTGACGGGTGGCTGCGCGGTAGGCCGCGCCAGCAGCGCCCACGTTAGGGCGCCGGCCACCGCGAGGACCACGACGGAGGCGATCACGATGAGGCGGGCACGCCGCTTCTTCCTATCGTTCTTTCCCGTCGGGGTCCCGGCAGTGGCCGGCGAGCTCTCCATGTCGTCAGCGACGCGAAGGGCTGGAGTAGAGCGACTTTGCCGCGAGCAGCAGAGTCGTGTCGAGTTGGCCGTCAAGGGTGTCGGCCACGGCGATCTTCACAGTGACCGGTGTGCCGGGCGTGACTCTCGCGTGGCACTGGAGCGGCTTGGTGAATCCGTTCATTTCCGTGGGCAGGGTGCCCGGCGTGCGGTCGGTGAAGTTGGGCACGTAGTGTTCTGGGTTGGCGGTCGGGTTGATGGTGCTGACTCCGGCGGGTTCCGAGGTGCGGGGAACGGTGGAACACAGCTGGCCGTTCACCCAGATGCCGAGCGCATCGTTGTATCCCTGGGCGGTCCAGTTCGCATACTCTTCGCTGCCGAATCCGTATTCGAGGTAAAGATGCTTGTGCTTGGGCTTCACGGTGAGTGTCAGCACGGCGGCGTCGTAGCTGGAGACTCCCGCTTGCGCGGTGAGGTCAGCATCGCCGGCTCCACCGAAGTCGCCCGTTGTCGTCAGGCTCGTATTGGGTCCGATCAGCGAGGATCTGGTGAAGTCGACGTCGGCATCCGACTGTGGATCCGCGTTGATGAGGCTCCCTGTCGAGAGCGCGACGCCGGACGAATTCCGTTTTTCGAGCATCGGAGCCTTGTACAGTCCGGCCTGCACGTCGACGCCCGAGAACGTGGCGTCCTGCACTCTGAGCCCGCGGCCGGCGAGCGAATCGGCCAATTGCGCTGCAGAGACCTCGCGCAGTGTCGACACTGACACGGACGGGGCGGCGAGAGCGGGAGCGGCCGTCAGCAGTATGGCGGCAACGGCGGCCACGCCGGCGGTAAGGCCCCGTCCTAGGGTGCCCGCGCGCCGTGATGTTTTGGTATCCATGATTCTCCAGGTGTTGGGTCGTCGGGGGACGACCGCGATGGATGGTGCTTCTGGGGAGAGACGCCACCTGAGAGATCTCCGTGGAGGTTACGCCTGTGCCAGAACCACCGTCAAGAGCGCCATTTCGGTGCGAGAGTGCCCTGAGGCACCCCTGCCGCAGTATCACGCGGATCTCAAGCTTTGATATTCCCTCAACATTGCCGAGGACCCGGACTGGAGTCTTGACTTTTTCTCAAGAACGCTTGACCTTTCGCGATGGGAGGCAGATGGTTGGCCCTGGGGTAAGCGTCATTGAGCGGTCGATCATCCAACTTTGATCGAAAGCGGACATCGTGAAAATTCAATACCGGCCAGCGCGGCGGGCGGCCATTGGCCTGCTCTCCGCCACCATGCTCATCGCGGGCACATTGGCCCTAGGCACACTTCCTGCCCAGGCGGCGGACTTCGTTCCCGTCAACCCGGGCTTTCCCAATCCCACACCGCACAGCCAACAGGCCTATGAGCCTGAGGCGGATTTCACCTCACGCTGGACGCGCGCTGACGCGCGGCAGCTGAAGGCGATGAGTGACCCCAGCGCACCACCGCGGGAGAACTCGATGCCCGAGGAATACACCATGCCGACCATCCCGCAGAGCTTTCCCGACATGAGCGGCGGGCAGGTGTGGGTCTGGGACACCTGGACCCTGACCAACGGTCAAGCCGATCAGCTCAGCTTCAAGGGGTGGGAGGTGATTTTCTCGCTGGTCGCTGATCGCAATCTGGGTTTTGATGAGCGACACACCTACGCCAAGCTCGGCTTCTTCTTCCGCAAGGCGGATGTTCCGATCGAGCAGAGGCCGGAGAACGGCGGTTGGACCTACGGCGGTCTGGTTTTCCCTGACGGCGCCTCCGGGGCGATCTACGAGGACCAGTCGTTCAGCCATCAGACGGAATGGTCCGGTTCCACCCGGATCTTCGCCGGCAACAAGCTGCGTACGTTCTACACGGCGGTCGCCTTCTACCGCGACGCGGCCGGTCAGGACGTGAAGCCGGCCGATCCGCGTATCGTGCAGACCGAGGGTCGGATCTTCGCCGATGACACCGGCGTGTGGCTCACCGGTTTCCGCGACCAGCACCAGCTGCTGGTTCCAGACGGCACCCTGTACCAAACCAAGGACCAGAACTCGTCCGTGAACTTCCGTGACCCGTTCACCTTCGAGGATCCCGCTCACCCCGGCAAGACCTTCATGGTCTTCGAGGGCAACACGGCAGGAGACCGCGAGGCGGTCGAGTGCACGGCAGAGGACCTCGGTTACGATCCCGCCGATCCGCAACGTGAGGTGCCGGTCGGACAGGGGGTTCCGGGCGGTCCGCCGGAGATCGCGTCTGACGCGAACCTGCGGATGGGTAACGTCGGCCTGGCGGTCGCGGACAACAAGGCGCTGACCCAGTGGCACTTCCTGCCACCGATCCTGTCAGCGAATTGCGTGACCGACCAGACGGAACGTCCTCAGATCTACATGAAGGACGGCAAGTACTACATCTTCACGATCAGTCACCGTTCGACGTTCGCGCCGGGCATCGACGGTCCCGAAGGTGTGTACGGCTTCGTCGGTAACGGCGTGCGCAGTGACTTCGAGCCGGTCAACCGGGGTTCGGGTCTTGCCCTGGGCAGCCCGTCCAACCTCAACTACGCGGCCGGGTTCCCCTTCGCGCCCGACTTCAACCAGCACCCGGGGCAGTTCCAGGCGTACTCGCACTACGTCATGCCCGACGGCCTGGTTCAGTCCTTCATCGACACCATCGGAACGTCGGATGACTTCCGTCGAGGCGGAACGCTGGCGCCGACGGTGAAGGTGGACATCAATGGAGCTGAGGTGCTCGTCGACCGCAGCTACGGAACCGACGGGCTGGGCGCATACGCCGACATCCCCGCGAACGAAATCGCGGATGTCCCGGACACGCCCGATCCCCGTCCCATCGGGTAGCACCAGAAGGCGCCCATCCCGGGCGTCGGCTGATTCCTCGATCCCCACCGCGGCTGCTGCGGCGGGGATCGAGGTGTGTCCCGCCTGTGGGCGTCAGCGGGCGGCGGCGGCGGCCCGTCGTCGGGCGGCCGGAGTGATCTCGCGCCGGGTCCAGGTGATCACGTGCGCGGCCGTGAAGCCGCGGCCGCACAGCCCGCAGGCCAGCGGACGAGTGGGTTGGCGGTACCGGTAGTGAGTGTGGCCGGCGGAGCAGGTGCCCACCCACGGCGCCAAGTCGTCGGCGATCTCGCCGTCGTGGGTGCGCTTGCCGTCGTAGCCGAGCCCGAGGGCCACGCTCCGCCAGACGGGGCCGTGCCCGGCCCGGGCGCCGGCCAGGGCGTGCGCCACCTCGTGCAGCAGGATCTGGTGGATCTCGTCGTCGCCGTACCGGGCGGCCAGGTACCGGGACACGGTGATCTTCTTGGCGGTGAAGTTGCACAGCCCCGCGCGCTTCTTGGCGTTGTCGAAGTCGAAGGACCAGCTGGGGTCAAGGTGCAGGGTTATCAGCGCGTCCGCCCAGTGGCGCACCCGAACCAGGTCGGCCATCAGTGCCCCACCTGCACCTGGTAAAGACGGTCGTCGCCGGGGGAGGGGGCGCCCCGGCCATCCGTATTGTTGCTCACGAACCACAGTGTGCCATCCGGCCCGGACACCACATCGCGCAGGCGCCCGAAGCTGTTGACAAACCACCCATCGACGGTGCCTGTGGAGGGATCGACGCGCCACAGCCGCTCGCCGCGGAGCGCGGCCAGAAACAGGGTGTCGTTCACCACGGCCAGGCCGCTCGGGCTCGCCTCATCGGTGGACCACTGCTGCACGGGGTCGATGAAGGCGCCACCGCCGCCTGCACCCTCCGCCTCGGGCCAACCGTAGTTGCCGCCGGCGGTGATCAGGTTGAGCTCGTCCCAGGTGTTCTGACCGAATTCGCTGGCCCAGAGCTGCCCGGACGAGTCCCAGGCGAGGCCCTGCGGGTTACGGTGGCCGTACGAGTAGACCAGGCTGCCGAACGGGTTGTCGGCCGGGGCCTGCCCGGTCGGGGTCATGCGCAGGATCTTGCCGCCCAGCGACCCGAGGTCCTGCGCGTTGCCGGACTCGCCGGCGTCGCCGACGGTGGCGTAGAGCAGGCCGTCCGGGCCGAACCCGATGCGCCCGCCGTTGTGGTTGCTTGCCGCGGGGATGCCGCTGAGCACCGACTCCGGCTCGCCGAGACCGAGGCCGCCCGCGGTGCCGGTCAGCGGCATCCGCACGATGCGGTTGTCGGATGCGGCGGTGAAGTACGCGTAGACCCAGCCGGCATCAGGGGTGGCCGGGTCGGCCGCGCCGTCGCCCGCGGCCAGGAACGCCAGCCCGAGCAGCCCGCCCTCGCCCACCGGTTCGACCCCGGCGACGGTCCCGGCGTCCCGCAGGCCACCGTCCGGCAGCAGCTCGCGCAGGAGGGCCGTGTCACGTTCGCTGATCAGGGTGGCGCCGCTGGGCAACCGCAGAATCGACCACGGAGCGTCCAACCCCTCCGCGATCACGACGGGCTCACCCAGCGGACGCACCGGCACGGGCGTCGCGTCCGCCGCCGGGGCGGTCGCCGCCGGAGTGGGCCGCGCCGGCGTGCTGGTGCTGGCGCTGGGCCGGGGAGTGCTCGCCGTGCAGGCGCACAGCAATGTCACCATGCCCGCGGCGACCACGCCGGCCCAAACCCGTCTGTGATGCATATCTCCTGCAGAATGCCACGAAACTCTTGGAATTGGTCAGATCCGTGCCCCGGCACCGGGAGCGGTGCGCGGTGGGGCGTCAGCGCAGGGCGCGGCGCTCGCCGATGAAGGACTCCACAACGGCCACGGCGATCAGGGCGCTCTCCAGCTCATCGGGCGAGGCCCCGGACTTGTCGCGCAGGAATACCGCGGCGGTGAAGTCGGCCAGGGCGCCGTCGAGGTCGTCCTGTTCGAAGTGCACCTTGCCGCGAGTCTCCCGGGCGAACGCGGCGGTGAGGTTCCACTCGTGCGTCTCCGACTCGAGCACGCACTGGGTCAGTTCGGACGCGGCCTCCTCGAGCTTGGCCTGAAACTGCATCACCTGGGCGCGGCGGATGCGGCACAGTACGAAGTCCTGCCGGTCACCGGTGAACCGGGCCTGGCGCAATGCCTGGTTGGCGATCTCGAACGCCTCGTCGAGGCGGTCGAGCAAGCGCAGCAGGGTGACCTTCTCGTTCAGCGCCGAGAGGCTGCGGAGTTGGCCGAGGTCGTCGAGACGTTCTGCGGCGGCAGGAAGGTCGACTTTTTCCCGGAGGGTGACGGCGTCGTAGCCAGTGATGATGGTCAGGATGATGTCCTTGACAGGGCGGCCGTGGGGTGCCGCGGGGAGGTCGGGTTCCCCTCCAGAGTAACCCCGGTGGCGAGGCGCTGACGCCCGATCGGGGGTATGTCCCGAGCTTCATCTGCGCAAGAGGCATGAGAGATCCTCAGGTTAGGCGTATGGTGTGCCACCAGACGGGCATCGTCGTCAACGCCGACGCCGACTCGCTATCCGGCTTATGTCCCCGTGTTGAGGGGACCACACGAAAGGCCTCTCCAATGCAGATACAGTCTCGCGAGGGCCTAGCCCTGCGAGCGTTGGTCGTCATCATGACCGCCGCCCTCACCATCACCCTCGTCAACGTCGGTGACCCGACACACGCCACCGCAGCACCACAGACACCGAACCTGCCTACCCTGAACATCACCCTCAGCGACCCAGACGCCTCGCGCAACACGCTGAGCTACGTGCACGCATCCAAAGACAACAAGGTCGCGACAACGATGACTGTCGAGGACCCTGCCGGGGTGAACAGCATCTCGGTGCCGGCTCTCGGCGAGATCAAGGGCCGTGGCAACTACACCTGGAACCTGGCCAAAAAGCCGTACCAGATCAAGTTCGAGCAGAACACCGCTGTTCTGGGCATGGCCCCGTCGAAGACGTGGATTCTTCTCGCGAACGCCGCCGATGCGTCGCTGATGCGCAACAAGGCCGCCTTCGAGCTGGCCACGTCAATCGGGCTGGCCTACTCGCCCGAGTCCAGATGGGTCGACCTCCGGGTCAACGGCGCCTACCTCGGCAACTATCTGATCAGCGAGAAGACCGAGGTCAAGACGAACCGCGTGGACCTCACTGACCCGACGGGCGTGATGGTCGAGTTGGACAACAACTATGGCCTGGCCGAGCCCTACAACTTCCGAACCGCGACCAGTAGGTCACTGTTCGTCCTGAAGGACTCGAAGGCCGGCGTTCCGGACGGGGGTCCGCTTCCAGCCGAGACCCAGGCCGGCTGGAACGACATCCAGAACACCCTGAACAGGGTGGACGCGATCCTGGCGGCGCCGCAGGTCGACTGGGTGGCGCTGAGCGCCCTGATCGACGTTGACTCGTTCGTCAAGTTCTATTACGTGTTCGAACAGACAGCCAATCCTGAGATCACGCAGTCAAGCGTCTACTTCTACAAAAACGGACCTGCCAGCAAGCTGTTCGCCGGACCGGTGTGGGACTTCGATAGCGCGTTGGGCAACTACGACCGCGCGCTGCATCTCGGCTCGGATCCGCAGGCCGACTACGCGAAGAATGCGCAGATTCTGCGGCAGCAGGGCAACGGCTTCTACTTCGACCTGTTCCGTTCCAAGGAGTTCGTCCAGCGCGCCAACGAGCTGTGGCAAGCGGGTATCTCCCACGAGGTCGGTCTGATGCCGGCCAAGATCACCCGCTGGGAGAGCGAAATCGCGGCCTCCGCCGCTGCGAACTTCGCCGTGTGGCCCATTTTGGGCACGCCGACGCTACTGATCGCCGGTTTCGGCAAGAACTACCACAGCACCTACGCCGGCGAGGTCGGCTACCTCCGCGACTGGCTGGCCACGCGCGCCACGATGCTGATCAAGGAACAGGGCGCCACACCGATGCTCCGGTACAAGGCCCACCTGCAGGACGTCGGCTGGCAGCGCAAAGTGAACACCGGCCAGGTAGGGGGCACCCTTGGCCAGTTCAGGCAGATGGAATCGCTCGTCGTCGAGACGCCGGGATCCCCTGCGGTCGCGAACATCGAGGCCAACGCCCACGTTCAGAACATCGGCTGGATGGGTTGGCGTCCTACCTCCAGCATCGGGACGACCGGGCGAGCCCTGCAGATGGAGGGAATCCAGTTCCGCCTGACCGGGGAGCTGGCCTCCCAGTACGACATCTCGTACCGCACCCACGTGCAGGACATCGGCTGGCAGCCGTGGGTGAGCAATGGTGCCTCTGCGGGCACGACCGGTCAGTCCAAGCAAATCGAGGCGATCCAGGTGCGCCTGCTGGCCAAGGCAACGCCCACCCTTCCGGCGCTGCCCTAGGGAGCGACGAAGTGTTGAGCCGAATTGGGGTCTGTCACAGGTGAGGACTCGGAAGACGAGAGCAGTGGATGGCCGAAGCGCCCGCCGCACAGTGGCGGGCGTGGTCGCCTCCGCGGCTGCTGTTCTCGTCCTGGCCGGATGCGTATTCGTTCCCCCGGCCAATTCCGACCCGAGACCCTCCGAAAGCATCGAACCGTCTCCGCCACCGCCGACCCGGTTGGCGCTGATCTCCGACTTCGGGACGTGCGACGCCGGAGAACAATGGACGGCGGATCAGGTCGCCTCCTGGGGCGTGGACGCCATCGTGACCGCCGGAGACAACACCCAGAACGAAGTCGACTGCACTCCGTATGCCGAATCGGTCTGGGGCTACTTCGAGCAAGGCGAGGACGGGCGGGGCGCGCCACCTCTGTGGCCCACGCTCGGCAACCACGACTACTCCGATGTGGGTGCCGGCCTCGACGCCTATCGTGCGGCCTTCCCGTACCTCAGCACGGCCGCCGACGAGCAGCAGCGCTGGTACACACAGGATGTCGGCGACGTCACCCTGATCGTGCTGGACAGCGAGACCACCCCAGAGGAGTTGGAGATCCAGCGGGGCTGGTTGAAGGAAACGCTCACTGACCAGCGTGCCGAGCGACCGGATGCCTGGAACGTGGTGCTGTTCCACCGCCCCGCCTACACCTCCGGCGTCCACGAAGACAACCGGGAGATGCGGCCCACCGCTGGCTGGGACTACGCCGGGTGGGGGGCCGATATTGTCATCGCGGGCCATCAGCACATCTATGAGGACGTCGTGGTCGATGGTCTGCACTACCTCACAGCCGGCATCGGGGGTACGGCCAACACCCGCGTGTGTCCCGTCGAACTGCGAGAGGGAAGTCGGCTCTGCCTGGAGGGGACCGGGGCGAGCGTGATCGAGGCGACGGCCGATGAGTTCGTGCTCCAGTACTACCGGCCCGATGCGGAGGGCACGGCAACGCGGGGGGACACGATCCGGCTCAGCCGCTAGCGCGCTGGCCTGGTCCTGAGAACCGTGAGCGAGGGCGCTCAGTTGCCGATCTGGAACACGGTGCGGCCGGGCAGCGGCGACGGCGTGGCGGTAGCATCCGTGGACACCGACGCGGCCGACATGAACTGGGCCAGCTCGGCGCCCTCGACGACCTTGGCCGGATGCGGGCCGCCGGCCAGCAGCCGCGGCACCCAGTGCAGGTCGAGCGGAGTGTGCGCGGCCACGAAGACGATGTTGCCGAACCGGCGCCCCTTGAGCACCTGCGTCTCGGCGAGGCCGATGACGTGCCCGAACACGGCCGACAGCGTGGCGGCCTGGCTGCGGGCGAACGCGAGGCCCGGCCCATCCGCCACGTTCACCGCGAGCACACCGCGCGGCGACAGCAGCGGAGCGGCCAGCTCGTAGAACTCCCGGCTGGTCACGTGCGCCGGGGTGCGGGCGCCCGAGAAGATGTCGACGACCACGAGGTCCACCGAGCCGTGCAGCCCAGCGGGCAACTTGCCCAGCACCTCGCGGGCGTCACCGTGCCGCACCCGCAGGTTGGCGCGCTTGTCCCAGGGCAGTTCGGCGCGTACGAAGTCGATGAGGTCGCTCTCGATCTCCACCACCTGCTGGCGGGAGCCGGGCCGGGTCGCCTCCACATAGCGGGGCAGGGTGAGCGCGCCGGCGCCGAGGTGCACGGCCGTGATGGCCTCGCCAGGGTCGCCGATCAGGTCGATGACGTGCCCGATGCGCTGGATGTACTCGAAGAACAACTCGTCGGGGTTGTCGATGTTCACGTGCGACTGCGGGGTGCCGTCCACCACCAGCTGGTAGCTGCCCGGCGTGAACCGGTCCGGCTCGATGACGGCCTGGTGCCCGCTCAGTTTCAGTGTGATCGTCGGATGTTCGTGCTCGCCCCTGCTCATCCCCCCAGTCTGACAGCCCCGCGCATCCGTGCGCCGACTTGTGCCAAATGCAGCCTTAGCTGGCCCGGAAGGGGCACTTTGCGGCAAATCGCGCAGAACCCGCCCCCCGACTTGCGCCGCATGCACCCTTAGCGGGCGCTGAAGGGGTACTTTGCGGCAAATCGGGAGCCACGATGCGGCCGTCGCTGAGCTGAGTTGCCAGTTGACGCCCCCACAGGGGCCAGCGGCGGGCGCCAACTGGCAATTCACCACCGGCCCCTGCGGTGAGGTGCCACTTGACGCCCCTTCAGGGCCCGCCACACGGCGCCAACTGGCAAGTCGGCGGCCACACCGGAGCGGATGGCTGCGCGATACAGACGACACGCGCTCGATGGCCGCAGCAGGACGCTGCCGGATGAGGCACAATGGAGCAACTCAACACCCCGCCCGCCGCTCCAGCCGGCCGGTGAAACCGGGTTATACCTGAGAATTTGGCGAAGGTCAACATTCCAGTAGACACGGGCGCAACAACGGCATATAGTTGACCTTTGCGCTCCCAGATTTAACTCTGCCTTCATATTGCGGTCGGCTTTGCGTGCTCAAGCCACCTTGCAGCACATTTCTGAGCCGGATGTCCTCATATCCAAGGATGGACATCCCTGCTCAGGATCTGCGGAGTCCATACCAAATTACTAACAGTGATTAGACCTGACGGGGTCCACGGAGGTTACTTCCTTGGCTGCTGCGCGCAACGCAACCACCAATTCACCCAAGAACGGACGAGCTGCTGGCCGTCTTTCGTTCGCAAAGATTTCTGACAACCTCACGGTTCCCGATCTGCTCGCTTTGCAGACCGAGAGCTTTGACTGGCTCGTCGGAAACGACATCTGGAAAGCTCGCCTCGCCGAGGCCCAGGCTGCCGGTCGTCACGACCTGAACGCTCGCACCGGACTCGACGAGATCTTCGAGGAGATCTCTCCGATCGAGGACCTCAGCGAGACGATGCAGCTGTCCTTCACCAACCCGGAGCTCGAGCCGGAGAAGTACACCATCGACGAGTGCAAGGAAAAGGGCAAGACCTATTCCGCACCGCTGTATGTGAACGCTGAGTTCATGAACCACCTCACCGGTGAGATCAAGACCCAGACCGTGTTCATGGGCGACTTCCCGCTGATGACCCCCAAGGGCACCTTCGTGATCAACGGCACCGAGCGTGTCGTCGTGTCGCAGCTGGTGCGTTCGCCCGGTGTGTACTTCAACCGCGAACAGGAGAAGACCTCCGACAAGGACATCTACTCCGCCCGCGTCATCCCGAGCCGTGGTGCCTGGCTCGAATTCGAGATCGACAAGCGCGACCAGGTCGGCGTTCGCATCGACCGCAAGCGCAAGCAGTCCGTCACGGTGTTCCTCAAGGCCCTCGGACTCACCTCCGAAGAGATCCTCGAGGAGTTCAAGGGCTTTGCGTCCATCGAGCTCACCCTCGAGAAGGACAACATCCTCACCAAGGAAGAAGCCCTCAAGGACATCTACCGCAAGCTGCGCCCGGGAGAACAGGTCGCCGCCGAGGCCGCGCGTGCGCTGCTGGACAACTTCTTCTTCAACTCCAAGCGCTACGACCTGGCCAAGGTTGGTCGTTACAAGATCAACCGCAAGCTGGGCCTCGAGGCGCCGCTCACCGACTCCGTTCTCACGCTCCAGGACATCCTGGCCACGATCAAGTACCTGGTTGCGCTGCACGACAACCAGACCACGATCCGCGGCACCCGCGACGGCGTCGAGACCGACATCCGCATCGACATCGACGACATCGACCACTTCGGCAACCGTCGTATCCGCGCCGTCGGCGAGCTCATCCAGAACCAGGTCCGCACCGGCCTGTCCCGCATGGAGCGCGTCGTTCGCGAGCGCATGACCACGCAGGACATCGAAGCGATCACCCCGCAGACCCTGATCAACGTGCGCCCCGTCGTCGCCGCGATCAAGGAGTTCTTCGGTACGTCGCAGCTGTCGCAGTTCATGGACCAGAACAACCCGCTCGCCGGACTGACGCACAAGCGTCGCCTGTCCGCGCTGGGCCCGGGTGGTCTGTCCCGTGACCGCGCAGGTGTCGAGGTGCGAGACGTTCACCCGTCGCACTACGGCCGCATGTGCCCGATTGAAACCCCGGAAGGCCCGAACATCGGCCTGATCGGTTCGCTCGCCTCGTTCGCGCGGATCAACGCCTTCGGTTTCATCGAGACCCCGTACCGTCGTGTCATCGATGGTGTCGTCTCCACGACGATCGACTACCTCACCGCAAGTGAGGAAGACGAGTACATCGTCGCGCAGGCCAACGCCCCGCTGACCAAGGCCGCCCGCTTCGCCGAGACCCGTGTTCTCGCGCGTAAGAAGGGTGGAGAGGTTGACCTCTTCCCGGCAGAAGACATCGGCTACATGGATGTCTCGCCGCGCCAGATGGTTTCCGTCGCGACCTCGCTCATCCCCTTCCTCGAGCACGACGATGCTAACCGCGCACTCATGGGTGCCAACATGCAGCGTCAGGCTGTGCCGCTGCTGCTCAGCGACAGCCCGCTGGTCGGGACCGGTATGGAGGGCTTCGCGGCCATCGACGCCGGCGACGTGCTCACCGCACAGAAGTCCGGTGTGGTCATGGAGGTGTCGGCTGACGTCGTCACCATCCAGCTCGACGAGGGCGGAACGCAGGACTACTACCTGCGCAAGTTCAGCCGCTCCAACCAGGGCACCAGCTACAACCACCGCGTCATCGTCAACGCCGGCGAGCGTATCGAGGCCGGCGAGGTCATCGCCGATGGTCCCGCTACCGACAACGGTGAGCTCGCACTCGGAAAGAACCTCCTCGTGGCATTCATGTCATGGGAGGGTCACAACTTCGAGGACGCCATCATCCTGAGCCAGAACCTGGTGAAGGACGACGTTCTCTCCTCGATTCACATCGAAGAGTACGAAGTGGATGCGCGCGACACCAAGCTGGGCAAGGAAGAGATCACTCGCGACCTGCCCAACGTCTCCCCGGACCTGCTTGCAGACCTGGACGAGCGTGGCATCATCCGCATCGGCGCCGAGGTTCGCCCCGGCGACATCCTCGTGGGCAAGGTCACGCCGAAGGGCGAGACCGAGCTGTCCGCCGAGGAGCGCCTGCTGCGCGCGATCTTCAACGAGAAGAGCCGCGAAGTTCGCGACACTTCCCTGAAGGTTCCCCACGGTGAGCGTGGCACCATCATCGGTGTCAAGGTTTTCGACTCGCAGGATGGCGACGACGAGCTCGGCTCGGGCGTCAACCAGCGTGTTGTCGTCTTCATCGCCCAGAAGCGCAAGATCACCGAGGGTGACAAGCTCGCCGGTCGTCACGGCAACAAGGGTGTCATCTCGAAGATCCTGCCGGTCGAGGACATGCCGTTCCTCGCCGACGGAACCCCGGTTGACATCATCCTGAACCCGCTGGGTATCCCGGGCCGCATGAACTTCGGTCAGGTGCTGGAGACCCACCTCGGGTGGATCGCCAAGCAGGGCTGGCAGGTCGAGGGTAAGCCCAAGTGGGCCGGCCGTCTTCCCGAAGCCGCGCACAGCGCCGCCCCGAACACCAAGGTCGCGACCCCGGTGTTCGACGGCGCGCTCGAGGAAGAAATCGCCGGTCTGCTCGACTCGACGACTCTGACTCGTGACGGCGACCGCCTGATCGACTCGACTGGAAAGACGCAGCTGTTCGATGGTCGCTCCGGCGAGCCGTACCCGATGCCCATCGCGGTCGGATACATGTACATCCTGAAGCTGCACCACCTCGTCGACGACAAGATCCACGCACGTTCGACGGGCCCGTACTCCATGATCACGCAGCAGCCGCTGGGTGGTAAGGCGCAGTTCGGTGGACAGCGTTTCGGTGAGATGGAGGTGTGGGCGCTCGAAGCATATGGAGCCGCTTACGCCCTGCAGGAACTCCTGACCATCAAGTCGGACGACATCCTCGGCCGCGTCAAGGTGTACGAAGCCATCGTCAAGGGCGAGAACATCCAGGAACCCGGTATCCCCGAGAGCTTCAAGGTTCTGATCAAGGAAATGCAGTCGCTGTGCCTGAACGTCGAGGTGCTCTCGGCCGATGGAACCGCAGTCAGCCTGCGCGACACGGATGACGAGGTCTTCCGCGCAGCGGAGGAACTGGGCATCAACATTTCCACCCGGTTTGAGTCGTCGTCAATCGACGACATCTAAACCAGGCCACTGACGAATACTCGAAAACTTTCCAAGGAGAGAAATTGCTCGACGTAACAACATTTGACGAGCTTCGCATTGGCCTGGCCACCGCTGACGACATCCGTCGTTGGTCGCACGGTGAGGTCAAGAAGCCCGAAACCATCAACTACCGCACACTCAAGCCGGAAAAGGACGGTCTCTTCGGAGAGCAGATCTTCGGACCGTCCCGCGACTGGGAGTGCTCGTGCGGCAAGTACAAGCGAGTGCGCTTCAAAGGCATCGTCTGTGAGCGCTGTGGCGTAGAGGTCACGAAGTCGTCGGTGCGCCGTGAGCGCATGGGCCACATCGAACTCGCCGCCCCGGTCACCCACATCTGGTACTTCAAGGGTGTGCCCTCGCGTCTCGGTTACCTGCTGGACATGGCTCCGAAGGACCTCGAAAAGGTCATCTACTTCGCTGCCTACATGGTCATCGAGGTTGACGAAGACGGTCGCCACCAGGACATGCCTGGGCTGGAGAACGAACTGCGTCTCGAGATCAAGACCCTCGAAGGCAGCCGCGACTCCCGCATCGCCGACCGCCTGCAGCGCCTCGAAACCGACCTCGCAGCACTGGAGGCCGAAGGCGCCAAGAGCGACCAGAAGAAGCGCACCAAGGACGCCGCCGAGAAGGAGATGTCGCAGGTCCGCAAGGCCCTCGACGAGCAGATTGCTCACCTCGAGCGTGTCTGGGAAGACTTCCGCACCCTCAAGGTCGGCGACCTGAAGCCGGAAGACTCCGTCTTCCACGAGCTCCAGGACCGCTTCGGCATGTACTTCGAGGCCTTCATGGGCGCCGAGGCCATCAAGAAGCGCCTCGAGGCCTTCGACCTGGTCACCGAGAGCGAAAACCTGCACCTGCAGATCGCCGAGGGCAAGGGTCAGAAGAAGATCCGCGCCATCAAGCGTCTGCGCGTCGTCAACGCCTTCATCATGACCGGCAACTCGCCGGCCGCGATGGTGCTCGACGTCGTGCCGGTCATCCCGCCGGAACTGCGCCCGATGGTGCAGCTCGACGGTGGCCGTTTCGCGACCTCCGACCTCAACGACCTCTACCGTCGTGTGATCAACCGCAACAACCGTCTGCGTCGTCTGCTTGACCTCGGTGCCCCCGAGATCATCGTGAACAACGAGAAGCGGATGCTGCAGGAGGCCGTTGACGCGCTCTTCGACAACGGTCGTCGTGGCCGTCCCGTCACGGGTACCGGTAACCGCGCCCTCAAGTCCCTTAGCGACATGCTCAAGGGTAAGCAGGGTCGGTTCCGTCAGAACCTGCTCGGTAAGCGCGTTGACTACTCCGGCCGTTCGGTCATCATTGTCGGCCCGCAGCTGAAGCTGCACCAGTGTGGTCTGCCCAAGCAGATGGCCCTGGAGCTCTTCAAGCCGTTCGTGATCAAGCGCCTGATCGACCTGAGCCACGCTCAGAACATCAAGGCCGCCAAGCGCATGGTCGAGCGCAGCCGCCCCCAGGTGTGGGACGTGCTCGAGGAGATCATCCGTGAGCGCCCGGTTCTGCTGAACCGTGCACCCACGCTGCACCGCCTCGGTATCCAGGCCTTCGAACCTCAGCTCGTGGAGGGTAAGGCCATCCAGCTGCACCCCCTCGTCTGTGCGGCGTTCAACGCCGACTTCGACGGTGACCAGATGGCTGTGCACCTGCCGCTGTCCATGGAGGCCCAGGCCGAAGCGCGCATCCTGATGCTCGCCTCGAACAACATCCTGAAGCCGTCTGACGGTCGCCCGGTGACCCTGCCCACCCAGGACATGATCATCGGTCTGCACCACCTGACCACGCTCAAGGACGGCGTCACCGGCGAAGGCCGCGCGTTCACCTCTGTCTCGGAGGCCATCCTGGCCCACGACCAGAAGTCGCTCGACCTGAACGCCAAGGTGCGCATCCGCATCAGCGACCTGTACTTCACCGAGGGCACTCAGCCCGATGGTGTTGAGCTGGTCGATGGTCAGGCCGTCGGAACCGTACTGGTGAACACCACGCTGGGCCGCGCAATCTTCAACGAGGCGCTGCCGGCTGACTACCCGTACTTCGAGAAGGTTGCCGACAAGGGCACCCTCTCGGCCATCGTGAACGACCTCGCAGAGCGGTACCCGAAGGTGGAAGTAGCGGCAACGCTGGACCGCATCAAGGACGCCGGCTTCTACTGGGCCACCCGCTCCGGTGTGACCGTCGCGCTCAGCGACATCCTGACGCCTCCGAACAAGAAGGAGATCGTCGGTACCTACGAGAAGATGGCCGCGAAGGTTCAGTCGCAGTTCGAGAAGGGTCTCACGACCGACCTCGAGCGTCGTCAGGAGCTCATCCAGATCTGGACCAAGGCGACCGAAGACGTCGCCGCGGCCATGCAGGCGAACTTCCCGGCCGACAACACGATCAACCGGATGGTTACCTCTGGTGCTCGTGGTAACTGGCTGCAGGTGCGAAACATCGCCGGTATGCGTGGTCTGGTTAACAACCCGAAGGGTGAGATCATCCCTCGCCCGATTATCTCGAGCTACCGCGAAGGCCTGTCCGTCGCCGAGTACTTCATTGCTACTCACGGTGCTCGTAAGGGTCTGGCCGACACCGCTCTGCGTACCGCAGACTCCGGGTACCTCACCCGTCGTCTCGTCGACGTCTCGCAGGATGTCATCATCCGCGAAGACGACTGCGGTACGACCAAGGGTCTGGAACTGCCGATCGCCACGGTCGACGCCGCCGGCGCTCTCTCACGTCACCCCAACGTGGAGAACGCGGTCTACGCCCGCAGCCTGGCCGCCCCCGCGGTCAACGCCAAGGGTGAGGTCGTTGCTGACGCCGGAGACGACGTCGGTGACGTGATGATCGAGAAGCTGGTTGCCGCCGGCGTCGAGAACATCAAGGTGCGCTCGGTGCTGACCTGCGAGTCTGCTGTCGGTGTGTGTGCGGTCTGCTACGGCCGTTCGCTCGCTACCGGCCTGCTCGTGGACATCGGAGAGGCCGTCGGCATCATCGCCGCACAGTCGATCGGTGAGCCCGGCACGCAGCTGACCATGCGTACCTTCCACACCGGTGGTTCCGCATCCGCAGACGACATCACCCAGGGTCTGCCCCGGGTGCAGGAGCTCTTCGAGGCGCGTACCCCCAAGGGTGCATCGCCGATCGTCGACGTTGCTGGCCGCATCACCATCGAGGACACGGATCGTAGCCGCAAGGTGATCCTGACCCCCGACAACGGTGACGAAGCAATCGCCTACCCGGTGCTCAAGCGCGCGACCCTCCTCGTTGAGGATGGCCAGCACGTAGAGCTCGGCACGCAGATCATCATCGGCGCCGTCGACCCGAAGGAAGTTCTTCGCGTCAAGGGTGTCCGCGCGGTGCAGAAGCACCTCGTTGGTGGCGTGCAGGATGTCTACCGTTCGCAGGGCGTGCCGATTCACGACAAGCACATCGAGGTCATCGTTCGTCAGATGCTTCGCAAGGTGACTGTGGTGGAGCACGGCGACACCGGCCTGCTGCCGGGCGAGCTCGTTGACCGGTTGAAGTACAACGAACTCAACCGCACCGCGCTCACCGAGGGCAAGAAGACGGCTTCGGCACGTCAGGAAGTCATGGGTATCACCAAGGCTTCGCTGGCTACCGAGTCGTGGCTGTCGGCCGCTTCCTTCCAGGAGACCACCCGGGTTCTGACCCAGGCGGCCATGGAAGGCAAGAGCGACCCGCTGATGGGCCTGAAGGAGAACGTGATCATCGGTAAGTTGATCCCGGCCGGCACCGGTCTTCCCCGTTACCGCGACGTCAACGTCGAGGCAACGGATGAAGCCAAGGCTGAGCGTTACCCGAACCGCATCTTCACTGATGATGCAGCGTTCACCGAGGGTGACCTGAGCTTCGTCGACTTCGACAGCTTCTCGTCGGACGACTTCACCCCCGGTACGTACAACTAACCGAGTGTGATTCCCGGATGGCCCCCTGCTTAGGCAGGGGGCCATTCCCCGTTAATCGAGCCCCCTCGTTGATCGAGCTTGTCGAGATCCCGTGAGCCATCCTCCGGCGCGTCCCCATCTCGTCGGTCGAGCTTGTCGAGACCCCGTGAGTGGACCTCTGAATGCACGTCACCAGGTTTGGACAACCTCAGCCAACGGGCCTGAAAGAGAACGTGATCATCCGTGAGTTGATCCCGGCCGGCACCGGTCTTCCCCGGACGCCGTCAACGTGATTTCGGATGCCCGCCGCTTCGGCAGGGGCCCATTCTGCGTTAAGAACCTGCGACGAGCGTCGGCCCGGTAGAATCGTCATGACGAGTGGCGCTCCTGCCCATCGGGAGCAGAGGCACATCATGCGGTTGGCCAGTCTCACCGGAGCGGCCGTCGCCGGAGCGGTCGGTGTGATCCTCCTGATCGGATGGTACGTCGGGCTGGGCGCGATCCCCGGGGCCATCGCCGGCCTGTGGACGATCAAACCGATGACCGCAGTGGGCTTCATTCTCGTCTCTGCTGCCGTGGCAATGCTGGACCGGCGCCGAGTCAGCCTGGGTCTGGGTCTCGCTGTTGCCATGATCGGTGTGCTCACCCTGGCCGAGTACATCTTCGGGATATCACTCGGCATTGACGAGCTTGCGGGTATCGACTTCGACGGGCAGACCGCGCGCATGGCGCCGGCCACGGCGGTGTCGCTGCTGCTGCTCGGGGCATCCGTCGTCGCCAGCCGGCTCGCCCGCGCCAGCGTGATGCTCGGACTGGCCTTCGGGACGCTCATAATCAGCCTGATCGCGATTCTCGGCTACGCCTACGGGGTCTCCTCGCTCTACAGTGTCGGCGGGTTCGCGAGCATGGCCTTGCCCTCGGCGCTCGGGCTGGCCATTTTGTCGTTGTCGATCCTGCTGCAGCGTCCCGCCAACGGTCTGATCGCGCTGTTGGGCGACCCGGGCAGCGCGGGGCATCTGCTCCGCCCGGTCATTCCTGTCTTGTTCCTCGGCCCGTTCGTCCTGGGGCTGGCCGACCTTGCGGGCCGCCGCCTGGGCTGGTACGACACGGTGTTCGGCGTCGCCATCCTGATCGCGGTCATGACAGTTCTCGGCACGGGGCTCGCCTGGATCGCGGCGCGCCGGCTGCGCACCCTCGATCGCCAGCGGGACGCGGCCATGCAGGCCCTCGCCGAGGCCAACCACACCCTTGAGGAGACGGTTGACGCTCGCACCCGGCAACTGGCGGAGACGGCGGACACGCTCCACACGCTGATCAAGATCGCACCGGTTGGCATCGTGCAACTGGATGCTGCGGGCGGAATCATTTCGGCTAACGACCAGTGGCTCGAGCTGAGCGGGCTCACGAAGCGCCAGTCGCGGCGCGACGGCTGGGTCGCGGCCATGCACCCCGACGACGCCGACCGAGTGCGTCAGGAATGGCACCAGTACGCCGCCGCCGGGGAGGCCTACGAGACGACCATGCGATTCCGCACTCCCTCCGGCCAGGTCAACTGGGTGCAGGTGAGCACCGCCCCGATTACAGACGCGAGGGTTGTGTTGGGGCACCTTGCCAGCGTGACCGACGTGACCGCGCTGCGCGCTGCCGAACACGCGGCATCGGCGGCCAGTGCCCGCTTCGAGGCCGCCTTCGCCTCGTCGCCGCTCGGAACAGCCATCGTGTCCCTGGACGGAATAGTCGTCGAGGCGAACAAGCGGCTCTTCGACCTGGCCGGGTCATTGATCCCGGTGGTGAATCAGCCCATCGAGTCGATGTTCAGCCCGGCGAATGCCGGTGATGGCGCGGCATCCGCGACGGTCGGACTCGACGGCCCGACGGGCCGCCGCATGGACCGTCGGATGCGACGCGACGACGGTGAGGAAACCTGGGTCAAGGTCAGCATCGCCGAGATCAACGAGGGTGAGCAGGCCGGCGGGTTCCTGTACCAACTCGAGGACATCACCGCCCGGCGCCTGGCCGAAGCCCGGGTCGAGCATCTGGCTTTCCACGATCCGCTGACAAACCTGCCCAATCGCCTGCTGCTACTCGACCGGCTCAACCAGGCTCTCCTCCAGGCGTCGCGTCGCGGTACCGGCGTCGCCGTGTTGTTCATCGACCTCGACCGATTCAAATTCGTCAACGACAGCCTCGGCCATCACGCCGGCGACGCCGTCCTAATGCAGGTTGGGCTCCGGCTGCGCCAGCATGCCAGGGCGACCGACACGGTGTCCCGCATCGGCGGGGACGAATTCGTGGTCATCTGCCCGGATGTCGGCCGCAGCGGGGACGTCAACAAGATCGCCGAGGCGTTCCAGAAGGCCATCTCAGAGCCGATCCAGTTCGGTGACCAGATCGCATCCGTGGATGCCAGCATCGGCATAGCATTCGGGCTCGGTCATGACGACGCCGAGTCATTGCTGCGCAACGCTGATCAGGCGATGTACCTGGCCAAGGGACGGGGCCGCGCCCGATACGAGGTCTTCGACGACGACCTGCGCTACCGCATTCACCAGCGGCTCGACACCGAGCTGGCTCTGCGCGACGCCGTCGCTCAGGGCGAGATCGAGACGTGGTACCAGCCCATCGTGGACCTGCAGGAAAACCGAGTCGTGGCGACCGAGGCCCTCGCGCGCTGGCGGCGGCCCGAGCGCGGGCTGATCTCCCCGGGGGAGTTCATCGCTATTGCCGAAGAGGTCGGCTTGATCAAGGGCATCGGCGCCACGGTGCTGGGCCAGGCCTGCCACGCGGCGACCGCCCTGGAGCGCAACGTGGCCGTCAGCGTGAACGTCTCGGCCCGGCAGTTCGTGCAGGACGACTTCGGCGCTGTCGTCAAGCGCGCGCTCAGGGACTCGGGTCTGGCCCCTGACCAGCTCTGGCTGGAGCTCACCGAGAGCGCCGTGCTCGAGGCGATCGACTCCGCCGCCCGAACCTTCCAGGAGCTGCGCGCCATCGGAGTGCGGCTCGCCATCGACGACTTCGGCACCGGCTACTCGTCGTTCACACATTTGCGCGAGTTCACCGTGGACCTGTTGAAGATCGACCTGTCGTTCATCCGCGACCTTGAACGGTCCGAACACGATCGAGCGATAGTGGAAGGAATCCTCCGTTTGGCGGACTCCCTCAATCTGGATGTGGTGGCCGAGGGCATCGAGACCACCAACCAGCGAGACCTGCTGCAGGCGATGGGCTGCCGCTACGGCCAGGGTTACCTCTTCTCGAAGCCGACTCCTAGCGCTTCCCCCGCGGTCGTCTTCGCCACCTGACGCGCTCGTTCTTAGGCTCGTCGCCGACAAGCGCGACCAGCGGATGCGAGGAGCCACCGTGTGACAGACAGTGCGGACTAGGTCGCGCAACAAGGAGTCATGAACACACGGTGGCTCGCGACCCATGATGCCCCGCATCCGGCCCGGAGGCAAACGGCCAGCTAGGCTGGGGGAAAATCTCGAAGGGGGTCACCGCCATGGGTGCTGCAACGTTGCCGACTGGTTCACCGTCCCGGCGCCCGCTGTGGTTCGCCCTCGGCGCGGTGGGCGTGCTGCTGGTCGTGGCGCTGATCGTGGTGCTCGTGGTCTGGCGCGGGGGAGCGGGCACTCCTTCCGGCTCCGACGACTCCCTGCCGGGCACCCGCCCCACGCCCACCGCAACCGCCGAGCCGCAGGCCGTCGCCAGCGCCGCGCCCGCGGTGGCCGCCGGGCCGCGCCCCACCAGCTGCGAGGCGATCTACAGCCCGGCCATGTTGGCCACCCTCAACGAGACCGGCACCCTTAACCCCGAGTGGGCCGAGAAAGACGTCAATTCCGGCGTGCTGTTCGGTACCGACGACGAACAACTCATCGTCGTCATCGAGGGCGCAGAGCACCTCACTTGCGTATGGGGCAACCCCGACGGCGGCTCGGGTAGCGGCCTCACCTCCAACGTGGTCTTCGTCACGGCCGAGCAGTCCGAAGCGGTGCACCAGCGGCTGCTCGGCGACGGCCTGAACTGCTACGAAGAGCTCGGCGGCATCCGCTGCATCGCCGAATCGACCGAGGGTGCCGAGGGCATCGCGGGCCAGTCGCACTTTCTGCGCGACGGCATCTGGCTGGCCACCCGCTACGTGAACGCGGGCCCGGAAGGCTACACCCACGACATGGTCGCCACCGTCTGGGCCGGCGCCTAACCAGCACCTCCCTGGCCCCGTCGGGCTATGCTGTGCGCAAAATCCTCCGGAAGGATTGCGCTCAGGGAGGCCGAATGTCCGTTCATGGAGCACCGACGATCACGGCCGGAGCACAGTGGGTGCTGCTGATCCTGGGCGGTATCGTGACCGTCTTCGTCGTGCTGGCCGCGGTGTGGGTGGTCTTCTCACCCCGGCCCGTGCCCACCCCCGCAGTGGACCCCGACGCCCGGCCCGTGCCAGCAGCGCCGGCGGCGGCTGCCGCGGTCAGCGCCCCCACCGCCGTGCTCGAACCTGGCACCCCCAAGCCGGCCGCCTGCGAGCAGATCTACAGCCCCACGATGGTCGGTGCGTTCGGCGACCTGGTACTCAACCCGGCCTGGACCACCCAGCCCGGCGCCGATGTGCGCGACGGCGCCGACGACCCCGAGCTGCGCGCGATCATCAACGGAAGCGAGCACCTCAGCTGCCGGTGGGTCAGCCCCGCCGGGGCGTCCGACAGCGGCGTGTCCACCAGTGTGGTGTGGGTCGCCGCCGACCAGACCGCCGCCGTCGAGGCCCGCCTCCGTGCGCTGGGCATGGAGTGTTACGAGGAATTGGACGGGCTGCGCTGCGTCACCGAAACCACCACCGACGTCGGCCGCTACGGCCAGTCGCACTTCCTGCGCGGCGGCATCTGGCTGGCCACCCTCTGGGTGAATGCCGGCCCGGATGGCTACACCCACGACATGGTCAAGACGATCTGGGCCGGTGCCTGATCACGGCGCCGACGCGCCCACCCTTGATTAAGGGACTGGTGACGCCGAAACCCCCGGAGATACCGTAATCTGTCACACAGGACGCCTCGGGCGCCGTCTTTCGCGCAGGATTTGTTCTCCCCGAGTTCCACCGCACAGCCACGATCCGGGGAGGGTCGAATGCCTACGCTGACTGAAGTTCTGATTCTTCACGGCTCGTTGCCGATCGAATACCTCGACACGGTGATGAGCAACGATCCGGCCGATGAGGGCGGCGCCCGCGCTTTGGTTGAGAGTGGCGTGATCACCTCAATGCAACTCGCCAGGGCCCGGGCGGTGCAGACCAATCTGCCGTTCGTGGACCTGCTCGACTACCCGGTCGACCGGGTCGCCGTCGCCACAGTCTCCGCCGCCGTGTGCAAGCGTCACGAGGTGTTGCCGATTGCGGTGAGCATGAATCGTCTCGTGCTGGCGATGGTCAACCCCGGCAATGTCGTTGCCCTCGACGATGTCATGCAGGCGTCCCGGATGAAGATCAACCCGGTGGTCGTGGAACGCGCCGACCTCTTGGCCGCCATTGAGCGCTACCACCGCGCCGACGACGAGCTGAGCAACCTCACCACCACCCTGGAAGAGGAGCAATCCCCGGAAGAAAGTTCCTTCGGGGTCTCGGACTCGCTCGACGACGACGCCCCCATCGTTCGGTTCGTGAATCTCTTGGTCAGCCAGGCCATCCAGGACAAGGCCTCCGATATTCACATCGAACCGGCCGAACACAGCCTGGGCGTGCGGTACCGCATCGACGGGGTGCTGCACGATATGCAGCGGGCACCCAAGAGCATTCAGAATGGGGTCATCTCCCGGCTGAAGATCATGGCCGACATCGACATCGCCGAGCGGCGCAAACCGCAGGACGGCCGCATGTCGGTCAGTCACGGTGGCCGGCACATCGACCTGCGGGTGGCCACGCTGCCCACGGTGTGGGGCGAGAAGGTTGTCATGCGAATCCTCGACAACTCGAGCACGTCGATGAGCCTGCAAGACCTCAACCTGCTGCCGGACAACTTTGAGGCCTACCGGCGGTCATACTCCAAGCCGTACGGCATGATCCTGGTCACCGGCCCCACCGGCTCGGGCAAGAGCACTACCCTGTACACGACCTTGCATACGGTGGCCCGGCCCGAGATCAATGTGATCACTGTTGAAGATCCGGTGGAATACCGGATGGCGGGAATCAACCAGGTGCAGGTGAACCCCAAGGCCGGGCTCACCTTCGCCAGCGCGCTGCGCTCGATCCTGCGTTCCGACCCGGATGTGGTGCTGATCGGTGAGATCCGCGACCACGAGACCGCCCAGATCGCCATCGAAGCTTCGCTCACCGGTCACCTCGTGCTCTCCACCCTGCACACTAACGACGCCCCCAGCGCGGTCACCCGGCTCACCGAGATGGGGATCGAACCGTTCCTTGTGGGCTCCGCCCTGGACTGTGTGGTCGCCCAGCGGCTGGCCCGGCGTCTTTGCGATCGCTGTAAGGCCCCGGACGAGCGGGACTCCGGCGAGTTGATGCACCTGCGCTTCAGCACCCCGCAGGACACCGAGCCGCCGGTGCTGTTCAAGCCGGTCGGCTGCCCGAGTTGCTCCAATACCGGCTACCGCGGCCGGATCGCCGTGCATGAGGTCATGACGGTGTCCGAGGAGATCGAGAGACTCACGGTGGCGCACGCCTCCAGTGCCGACATCGCTCAGGCCGCCCGTGACCAGGGCATGATCACCTTGCGTGAAGACGGCTGGACCAAGGTTCGGATGGGTTTGACCTCCATCGAAGAAGTTCTGCGAGTGGTCGCCTAGTGCCGAACGAGTGGACGCGTAGTGCCGAAGGGGACATCAGTATGAGCCAGCCAATCTACGAGATTCCGGTGACGCCACCGCAACGGCCGCAGAGCGGTGACGACCCCGACGCCGATCCGGCGGCGACCGCTCTCCCCGAGGCGCCGCTGCCGTGGTATCTGCAGGACCCGGCGGATTCACCGCCCACCGAGCCGGTGGTGTTCAAGTCCATCTATGACCAGCCCACCGATACCGTGACGGCGTATCCCACCCACGCGGAACCCGCGCGCACGGAGGCCGACATCCAGGTCATTCCCGAGCAGGCGAGGCCCGACCTCACCCGCTCAGCGCTCGACCCGGCCAGCAACGAAGTGCTCCGGCCTCGCACGGACGCGCCAGCAGGAACTGCAACGGCCCGGCCACGTCGGGCGCAGCGCTTCGAGGACGTTGTCGAGGCCGACCAGGATATTCTGAACGCCCTGCAGGAGGTGCTCGATTTGGATGGCTCCGATCTGCACGTGACTGTCGGTGCACCGCCGAGCATCCGGGTGAACGGCTCGCTCCGCCCTCTCGACAACACCAACCGGTGGATGCGCGAAAAGGTGCAGTCCGCCCTGTACAGCCTTCTCAGCCCCGCGCAGCGGGAGGAATTCGAGCGGGAGCTCGAACTGGACTTCGCCTACACCACCAACGGCGCCCGGTTTCGGGTGAACTACTACCAGCAACGCAACTCCATCGGCGGGGCTTTCCGGCTTATTCCGCGGGAGATCAAGCAGCTCAAGGACCTCGGCGTGCCGGAATCGGTGGGTCGCTTTGCCGCCATGGCCCGGGGTCTGGTCCTCGTCACCGGGCCCACGGGCTCGGGAAAGTCCACCACCCTCGCCGCGCTCGTCGACCAGGTGAATCGCACCCGCGCTGACCACATCGTCACCGTCGAAGACCCGATCGAGTTCTTGCACCGGCACCAGAAGTCGCTGGTGAACCAGCGCGAGGTGGGCAGCGACACGCACAGCTTCGCGGCCGCCCTCAAGCACGTGCTGCGACAGGACCCCGACGTGATTCTGATCGGTGAGCTGCGTGACCTTGAAACGATCTCGGTGGCGTTGACCGCCGCCGAGACCGGCCACCTCGTATTCGCGACTTTGCACACTCAGAGCGCCGCCCAGACCATTGACCGCATCATCGACGTGTTCCCGCCGCACCAACAGTCCCAGGTGCGCTCCCAGCTCGCGGCGACGCTGCAGGGCGTGGTCTGCCAGACCCTGGTGAAGCGGGTCGACGGCGGCCGAGTGGTGGCCACCGAGGTGCTGTTCGCCACCTCCGCGATCGCCAACCTCATTCGTGAAGGCAAGACCTACCAGATCTCCTCCGCGATGCAGGCCGGCCGCGAGCAGGGCATGCACTCGATGGACCAGCACCTCGCCGACCTGGTCAACACGGGCCTGATCACCCGCAAGTCCGCCGAAGAAAAGGCGCAAGACGTGACCAGCCTCGGCCAGCTCATCCGGCGCAGCGAATTCGAAGAACCGATCAGCCTGGCCACTGACGGGCCCGACTACGACGCCTACGCGCCGGGCAACTGATGCCCACCGCACAGACCTACGCCTACAAGGCCCGCGACACCAGCGGAAAGGTCGTCAAGGGCAAGGTAGATGCGCCCTCAGAGGTCGCCGTCACCTCACGACTTCGCACCATGGGACTGACTCCCGTGTCGATCACCGAGGCGAATGCCGGCACCGGCCTGCAGCGCGACATCCAGCTGCCGGGGATGAAGAAGGCCATCTCACTGAAGGACCTTGCGGTGATGAGCCGGCAGATGGCCACCATGACGTCGTCGGGGCTCACCCTGTTGCGCACCCTGAATATCCTCACCGAGCAGACCGACAACAAGCAGCTCGCCGAGATCCTCGGCGCCATCCGCACGGATGTTGAGACCGGCATTTCGTTGTCCTCTGCGATGGCCAAACACCCCACTGTGCTGCCGCCCATCATGATCAACCTGGTTCGGGCGGGTGAGACCGGCGGCTTCCTCGAGAAGGCACTGAACTCGGTGGCCGCCAACTTCGAGTCCGAGGTGAAGCTGCGCAGCACCATCAAGTCGGCCCTGGCCTATCCGGTCATTGTGCTGATCATGGCCGTTGTGGCCGTGATCGGCATGCTGATCTTCATCGTTCCGGTGTTCGAGGGCATGTTCAAGGGGCTCGGTGGGGACCTGCCCATCCCCACTCAGATTCTCGTGGTGCTGTCCCGAATAATGGTGTGGCTTGGACCCCTGCTCGTCGTGCTTGGGGTGGCATTCTCCTTCTGGTGGCGGCAGAACAAGAACACCGAAGCCGTGCGCAAACGCATCGACCCGATCAAACTGAAATTGCCAGTCTTCGGGTCGCTGATGACCAAGTTGGCCATTGCCCGGTTCAGCCGCAACTTCTCGACCATGATCGGCGCCGGTGTGCCCATCATGCAGTCCCTGGCGATTGTGGGGGAGACCTCCGGCAACTGGGTGATCGAAAAGGCGTTGCGCAACGTGCAGGACTCCGTGCGCAAGGGTGAGTCGATTGCCGGGCCGCTCATGAAGGAGCCGATCTTCCCCAATATGGTGACCCAGATGATCGCCGTCGGCGAGGACTCCGGCGCGTTGGAGCAGATGCTCAACAAAGTGGCCGACTTCTACGACGAGGAAGTTCAGTCCACGACAGAGCAACTGACGGCCCTGATCGAGCCGCTCATGATCGCCTTTATCGGCGTGGTCGTCGGCGGCATGATCGTCGCGCTCTACATGCCGATGTTCAGTATTTTCGACTACGTCAAATAGGTCCTTTGGCACGTGCAGATTAGTTCGTTCCGCCCCCTACACTGGGGGAACTGATATTCTCAGCTGATTTTCAGAATTTCGGTGTCGCGGTGCTTTCCATCTCTAATCTGGAGGTGGATGGCGCCATCTGCTTTCCGCTTTCATCCCTACATGAACAGGACACACCATGATCCGCACCGCATTGGTCGCACTCCACCAGAAGCGCGCGTCGCTCGACGAGAAGCAGAAGGGCTTCACGCTCATCGAGCTGCTCGTTGTCGTCTTGATCATCGGGATCCTGGCCGCCGTTGCCATCCCGATTTTCCTCAACCAGCAGGCCTCGGCCCGTGACAGCGCAACAAAGGCCCAGGTCACCACCGCCAAGACGGCTATCGTTGCCATGCTCGTGGCGACCCCTTCACCGACGGCGTTCCCCACGAGCGGCTCTAACATCACCGGCTTCACCAACAGCACCGACATTCCGGTCACGGTTGTAGGCTCCAAGGCGGCTTTCTGCGTGTCAGGTAAGCACGTTGACGGCGCCAACACCTTCGCGATCGATGACAAGGGTGCAGCGCTCAAGGGCACCTGTTCAACAGCGTTCGTAGCCACAGCCGCGACGCCGTAAGTCCAACCGTCTGGGCGGGGAGTCAGGGGGTTCCTCGCCCAGGTTGCAGCGCAACCGAATGAGAGAAATCGATGATTCTGCCCACCCCTGCAAACCGCCCGAAGGCGGACGATCGCGGGTTCGGCATGATCGAAATCGTCGTATCGATGTTCCTTATCGCTCTGATCGCCATGGCTTTCATCCCGGTGCTTGTCCAGGGCATGCGCCTGTCAGTCGTGAACACGAGCGTTGCCACAGCTACCCAGCTGGTCAGCCAGAACATGGAGCAAGCCAGGGCTCGGGGCACGAATTGCGCAGATCTGAGAACGTTCGCGGCTGAGGCCATAAGTCCGGTCGTCGACAAGAGAGGCGTCTCTTTCCAGCCGACCCGAGACCCCATCACATGCACGGGCACTATCGCGGACTACCCAAAGACCGTTCCGTTTCAGGTTAAAGTCACCGAGTCCGGCTCTAGCGCGGTTCTCGCCAGCGCGTCGACGCTAATCCTTGTGAAATGGGTGCCCTAATGTCGCGCTACTCAAAGCCAGGTGAACCCGCGGATAACGGATTCACCCTCATCGAGCTCCTCGTGTACATGAGCCTCGCCACCATCGTCCTCTTTATCGTGGGAGGTTTTCTGATCGATTCACTCAAAGTCGAGCGTGACGTCTCCCAGGCCGCCGAAGCAACGACCACGGCACAACTGATTTCCACGTCCGTGCAGTCGGCGGTGCGCAACGGTTCCGCTGTGGGCCTGGTGAACGCAGGCTCCGATGGAAGCCAGATGCTGATCACTCGAACAACGACTCGGGGGAGCACCCTGAGCTGGGTTTGTCAGGCGTGGTACTACAGCGCATCCAATAAGGCCATCTACACCAAGACTTCTGCGACTCCCGCCGTAGCGATCGCCCTGCCCGCTTCTGCTCCAGCTGGGACCTGGACACTGCTGGGTTCCGGGATCGGCCCGAGCCAGTCAGGCGTAAGTGTTTTCAGCTCCACAGCGGACTCTGCCACTCTGAGTTTCGAAGTCGCAGCAGGCACCAGATCGCCAGTGCGAGTAGAAACCAAGACCTACACCCGAGTCAAACCGCCGGTTAGTGCGCCATGTTTCTCGTAGGTAGGTCGCGGTCCCTGCACAACGACGAGGGCAGCGCTTTGATGGCGGTATTCGGTGTCATGGCTGTGGCCATGATCGTGAGTGTCGCGGTGGCTAGCGCAACCCTGTCCTCGCTTGGCTTCACTGGTTCGACGCGCGCAGGTGTGCAGGCTCAATCCGCCGCAGAAGCCGGAATCGACGATACTGAAGCCAAATTGACCAAGTCCACCTGCAATCCGGCCAGCTACAAGTCTGTAGTCGAACCCAAATTCACAGTAGAGGTTTTCACGCAGGACAACGGCAGCGCGACCTGGGTGCTGCGATGCCCGTCGGCAGCGACAACGAGTATCAAACTCAGATCGACCGGTACCGCGATAGCGACCGGCGTTAGTGGAAACCAAACGGGTGACACGCGAGTCGTTGAGGCGATTTACGTCCCCGCCGTCTCTAGCGCGATATCTGAGTCCGGTCCTGCCGTCTACGCGTACAGCGCGACCGGCTTCGGCGGGTCTGGCACGCTTCTTTCCGTCAACGGCTCGAAACCGAGCGTCCTCATTCGCCACGGCGATGTCGAGTGCGGCGGCGGCGGCTTCGTCACAGGCGACCTGGTCGCAGCCGATGGGAAGGTCACAATTAGCGGGTCGTGTAGCGTCTCGGGGAGTGTGTGGGCGTCTAAAGCGGTGAGCATTGACGGTGGCAGCATCACAGTCGGAGGCGACGTCACCTCGCGGTGGGCCGGCACTGGGGATTCGGTATTTCTTAGTGGTGTGCGTGTTAAGGGTGACGCTTGGGCAGCGGGGCCGCTGAAAGTCACTTGGGGAACGGTCGTCGAAGGGGACGCCACCGCGCCTTCTCTTAGTCTCGCCGGAGGCAACATCTTGGGCGGGGCGTGGGCCGCGGGAGCGGCGACCTTTGCCGGCGGTGCCGAAATCGCGGGACACCTCACTGCGAAGTCGACCAACAGTTCGAGCAGCGCTAAGGGCGGTGCCACCATCGTGGCGGCCGGCCCGGGAGCGGGGCCAGCGGCTGGGCCGACACCATCAGTCCCGAATTGGGTCGACTTCAAATATGACAAGACCAAATGGGTAGGTTTCAACGAGGCGGCAATCACCGGCACCTGCGACTTCACGGCACTCAAGAATGCTGCCGCGACGTTAGGAAGTGGTCCCGGCATCATCAACGCGCTAGGGTGCACGAACCCCCTTTCGATCGGGGGAAGCGACATACTCACGCTGGGCAACGACTTGGCCATCGTGGCCAAGGGTTTCAACCTGGGTGGTGGCGGCGGTTTCACTGCCGCTGTCGATCGTGACCTGTGGCTCATCACACCCGACACTGTCGCAGACGCCCAACCCACCTGCCCGGGGGCAACCCCCGCCGTCAGCCCCTTCACCGTCGACGGTGGCTTCACGCTGGCGAGCAAGGTGCACGTGATGATCTACAGCCCTTGCAAGGTCAACATCTCCTCGGGCATCGTCTGGTTCGGACAGGTCTACTCCGGAAGCACCACGATCGACGGCGATGCCAAGCTGAATTACGTGCCGGTGGGACTTCCCGGTGTCAATCTCAGCGACGGAACGGTCACGACGCCGGGCAGCTCGGGTGGGCTCGGCGATCGCACGTCAATTCGGGACCTAGGCGCGAATGGGTAGCTGGCTGCTCGTCATCGTCGCCACTGGTTTTGGAGCCTTAATCGGTTCGTTCCTGAACGTGGTGATCTATCGCCTACCACGGGGAGAGTCAGTCGTGTCACCGCCGAGTGCGTGCACGACCTGCGGCCATCGAATCCGTGGTGCAGACAACATCCCCGTGCTGTCGTGGCTGGTGTTGCGGGGCAAATGCCGGGATTGCCGCGCGCCCATCGCTATTCGCTATCCGGTGGTGGAGCTGGGAACCGCCCTCTTCTTTGGTCTCGTCGGTGCATGGACGACATCGAGTCTCGCCGGTCAGTCGGTTGTGGACATAAACGGCGCTGCTTTGGCCGCTGTCGCGCTCCGCCTCGTCGCGTTTCTCTATCTCGCGGCCGTCAGCGTGGCGCTCGCGTTGATCGACCTCGAGACGCACAGACTGCCCGACAAGATCGTACTTCCTGCCTATGCGGTTGGCGCGGTGCTGCTCGGTTGGGCGGCGCTAGTTACGGGTGACCTTGGGCGTTTGCTCAGTGCCGGCATCGGTCTGGCCGCACTGTGGCTGCTCTACTTCCTGATGGCGGTGTTGTATCCGGGCGGGATGGGTTTCGGCGACGTCAAGCTCGCCGGGGTGCTCGGGCTGTTCCTCGGCTGGTTGGGTTGGGGGCAGCTGGTGGTGGGCGCTTTCTCGGCCTTCCTGCTCGGCGGCATCTTCGCTCTCATCCTTCTGGTTAGCCGACGGGTCAGTCGCAAGGGCAGCATTCCGTTCGGGCCTTGGATGCTCGCCGGCGCCTGGGTGGGGATCTTCGCCGGCGACACGATCTGGCATTCGTATCTGGCCCTGTTCGGATTGGCCTAGCCCGGACCTCTCAACCGCACCACCTCTCAGCAACAGCAGCAAGGAAGGACGTGGCCCATGGTCGCTAGCGTCGTAGGAATAGACATCGGCAGCACGGCCGTGCGCGCGGTGGAACTGAGCGGTGCCGGCAAGGCGTTGCCCACCGTGATGAGGTACTACGCCGTGCCGCTGCCCGAGGGGTCGGTGTTGCGCGGCGAGGTGCAGGAGATCAACACGGTGGCCGAGGCCCTCAAGCGGTTGTGGTCCGCGGGTGGCTTCGGAAGCAAAGACGTGGTGATCGGAATGGGTAATCACCGGGTGCTCGTGCGGGATCTGACCGTGCCCAAGGGCTCGTTGGCACGCATTCGCGAGTCCTTGCCGTTCCATGTGCAAGACATGTTGCCGGTGCCGGTGGCCGACGCGCTGCTCGACTTCTACCCCATTTCCGAGACGGATGGCGGCGCCGCCGGACCCCAGGTGCAGGGTCTCCTGGTGGCCGCCATCAAGGAGTCAGTGGAGGCGAACGTGAAGGCCGTGCAGCTGGCGGGCCTCATCCCGGTGGAGGTCGACCTCATTCCGTTCGCGCTGAGCCGCGTGGTCTATCGTGGTCAGCCGGACCCTGGCGTAGTGGTGCAGATCGATGTGGGCGCTCGCACCACCAGCGTGATTGTCACCGCGCAAGGCAGCCCCCTGTTCGTGCGCATCATTCCCACAGGGGGAGACGACCTCACCCAGGCGCTCGTGGACCGGCTGCCTACCGACCCTCAAACCGCAAACGCGGTGAAGCGCGCGGTCGGGCTCGCGCCTGGCGGCGTTGCTGTCGGCGATGAAGACGCCGTGGGCATCATCCGTGAGGTGACCACTGAACTGCTCAGCAGCCTGCGCAACACCATCACCTACTTCGCCAACACCCGGCCGTCGCTGTCGATCGACCGAATCGTGCTGGCTGGAGGCGGCAGCTCCCTGATCGGATTCGGGCAGGCGCTGGGTGAGCTGACCCGCCTGAACGTGGTGCCTCCCGAGCCGTTGGGTGCGGTCACGTTCGCCAAGGGCGTTAGCGTGGATGAGTTCCAAAGCACCGGCGGAGAGTTCTACGTGGCGCTGGGCCTGGCCTTGGGGAGCGCAGCATGAAGGCGGCAGTGCGCGACGATGGTCTGATTCTCGGCGGCGAACCACGGATCAACCTGTTGCCACCAGAAGTCTCGGCGCAGGCCGCGGACCGCTCACTGCGCCGCAAGCTGATTTTGGTGACGGCCGGCGTGCTCGTGCTCGTCTTGATCGGGGTCGGCGGGGCTTTTCTGCACGCAACCTCGAGTGCTCTCCGCCTGGTGGCCACGCAAGCAGACACCACAGACCTGCTCTCCGAACAGAGTAAGTATGTGGCGGTACGCCAGGTAGAGGCTCAGGTAGAAACCGCGCTCGCTGCACGGGCCGTCGGCGGATGGTCCGAAGTGGACTGGAAGGCCTACCTCCAGGGGATGCGCGCGGTACTGCCCGCTGATGTTGGAATCGACGCGGTAACCGTCGACTCGACCTCGCCGTTGACCGTTTATCCACAGCCCACCGGTCCCCTGCAGGAACCTCGCGTGGCGACACTGACGGTCACGATGGTGAGCCCCGGTTTGCCGACGGTGCCGCAGTGGCTGGACGCCCTGCACACGCTGCCCGGTGTGGCCGATGCCGTTCCGGGGTCCATCACCGCGGGGGACACTGGCGGGTACACCGTTGTTGTGACAATGCACATCGATTCCGACGCGTTCTCCGGACGCTTCACCGACGCCACCGGAGGTAACTGACCATGTCAACACGACGCATCTGGGCCATCGGCTGTGCCCTGGTCATGACGGTTTCTATCGCGCTGGGATGGGTGCTGGGTGCCTCTCCCTTGCTGTCGGTAGCCAAGGTCGCCGACGAGGCACGGGAGGCGGCCGAGGCGCAGAACGCGGTCTACAGCCAGGAGCTGGTGATCCTCAAGGACCAGTTCGAGGGTATCGACCAGCTCGAAGACCAGCTCGGCGACCTGCGGGCTGAGCTTCCCTCGGGCGCGGCGCTTCCGGCCTACGTCAATCAGTTGTCCACCGAGGCACAGCAGCATTCTGTCACCCTCACGAGCATCACCACGGCGGATGCGGTGGCGTATGCACCGACCGCGGCCGAGGTCCCTGTCGTGGAAACGCCCGCTGCCGACGCCGAGGCCCCGGCTGCCGACGCTGCCGTGCCGGCAACCGAGGCCGTTGCCGCCGCACCGGCGGAGGGGGCCGGCGTGCCGGTGACCAGCCCGCTCGTGAGCGCGGAGAACTTCATCGCCATCCCCATCACGCTTGCGTTCGACGGCGGCTATGACAACGTGCTCGCTTTCATCGAGGGCCTGCAGAAGGGAACCCGGCTCACCGCGGTCACGGCCTTCAGCACGACCAAGGAAGCCGCCGAGGCGCCGGCCGCATCCGTCGACGCCGACGCCCCGGCGGCTGCACCGGCAGCCACCGACGAGGTCTCGGGAACAATGTCCCTGCTGATCTATGTGCTGCTCGATCCCACCGCGGAGGTCGACGCAGGTTAACCGCCGCGCGCCCCGAGCTTCCGTCGACTTGTCGCCCCGGATTGCTACAGTGGCAGCACAGAGCTACGGCCGCGAGGCTCACGAGGAGTGCAGCATGACCGACACCACGCCCCCCGAGGGCAACAAGAACCACAACCCGGATGCGCCCACCGAGCACATCTACGACGATGCGAACCCGGAGCCCACCACCGTGGCCGACCCGAGCAAGACCGTCGACCAGCCTGTGCGCGAACCGGTGGCCGAGACCTCGACGCCGGAGCCTGCCTACGTTCCCGGCGAGCCGATCGACTACGAGCCGGCCACCCCGGTGACGGTCAACGCGTCGGAGGCGCAGACCGAAAAGGTCGAACGCCTCACCGCCGAGCCCACCCCGGCCGAGGTCGCCCGGGATGAAGCAGCTGCGGAGCAGAAGAACTACACGCCCACCTACGTGCCCACCCCGGCAGCCGCGACGGTCCCCGCCGCAGCCGCGCAGCCCACCGTGCAGCCGCCGGTGCAGCAGCAGACCCAGCAGTTCTCGCAAAGCCCGGTGTACGTCACCGCGCCCACCCCGCCCAAGACCCTGGGCAACCGGGCCGCCGGCATCCTCATCGGCCTGATTGCCACCGCGGTCTTCGCCGGCGTCTATGCGGTCATCGCGTTCTTCATCTCCGCCGCCAACGCCGCCACCGTCGCCGACGCCACCACCCGGTTCACCGACTTCCTGGTGCTGCCGGTCTTCTACGTGCCGGTGATCTTCTTCTTCCTCGCCTTCGCGCTGCTGGTCGCGGTGCTCAACCGTGCCGGCTGGTGGGCCTATGTGCTCGGCGGCTTCCTTGTCGCCGTGGTCGTGTACTTCTCCTACATCGGCGGCGCCCTGCTCGCCGTGCAGGCGTGGAACCTGACCCCCGCCGAAGCGGCCCGCTTCGTGAGCACTCAGTGGTTGAACCCCGGCGCCATCGCCGCGGCCGTCGTGGCCCGCGAGGTGCCCATCTGGTTCGGCGCCTGGATCGCCCGCCGCGGCCGCAGCATCACCGCGAAGAACATCGCCGCCAAGGCCGAATACGAGCGTCAGCTCGCCGAAGGACCGCAGCTCGCCCGTCCGGTCTAACCGCTGGCAGTGCGGGGGGAGCACAGAATGCGCGATTACCAGAAATATGCGACCGTCGTCGCGGTTTTCGCGACCGTGCTCTACGCCGCACTGCTCGTGGCCGCGTTCGGCCTGATCAGCCTGGCCACCAACCTCGAGGTCATCGCCGACAGGTCGGCCGGCACCCTGGTGGGCCCCACCATGACGGCCGTCGCCGTGCTGCTGGTGCTGCTCATGCTGATCGTTCTCGGCGTCAACACCCCACCCGACAAGCAACGCGTCGTGGTGGGGTTTGCTGTTGCCACCGGCATCGCCGCGTACGGCCTGTTCATCGTCACCGGAGCCATCCTCGTGGCCGCCGGCAACGGCCAACCCTTGGGCGTGCTGCTGTTCGCCGGCAGCATGCTCGCCAGCCCGTTCGCCCTCACCGTGGGTGCGCTGGCCTTTCTCGTCGCGCTCGTCTACTCGATCCTGCTGGCCTCGCACTACGGCGAGCACGGCCGGCCGCTCTGGCCGTGGGAGCGCCGCGGCGAATAGCACGTCACCCCGCACCGCCAGCTCTACTGACATAGGAACTGAATGCGCCTCAAGCTCACCCTGGTTCGCCCCAACGGCGCCGCCAGCGACATCATCGTCACCGCGGATGCGGCAGCCACGATCTCCGAAATCGCCGGCACCATCAGCCGGGTCGACGCGCAGACCACGCACTCACCGGACCGGTTCCTCACCCTGCGGGCAACGCTGCCCGGCCAGAGCGTGCCACTCACCCTGCCGCCGGACGGACCGGTGGGGGAGGCCTGGATCGGCTCCGGCGCATCCGTGAGCCTCGCCGACGCCGGTGTGCTCTACCAGGCCCCGTCAACGCTGACGGCGCAGCCGGTAGCCCAACTCAAGGTGCTCTCCGGGCCGGATGAAGGCCGCGAGTTCCCGCTGGCGCCCGGCAGCCTGCTGGTGGGCCGCGACGCCGCCTGCGACATCGTGCTGCACGACAGCCTGGTATCGAAGAAGCACGTGCGGCTGGAGATCGGCGAGGCCGTGGAGGTCATCGACCTCGGCAGCGCCAACGGGGTCGTCGTGGACGGCGGCATCGTGGGCCGGCTGCGCATTGCCAAGACCGAACGGATGCTGCTCGGCGACTCCGAGGTGGAGATCAGTCTGGTCGCCGGCGCCGCGCCCGAAAGCGCGCCCAAACCCGGCCCGATCTTCTTCAACCGGTCGCCCAAGGTGGAGAAACGCTACATCGGCCAGGAGTTCGTCTCCCCGGAGGTGCCCACCGAGAAGGAGGACGCACCGTTCCCGCTGCTGGCGATGATCACCCCGCTGCTGCTGGGCGGGGCGATGTTCGCGCTCACCAAGAGCCCCACCACCCTGCTGTTCTGTCTGCTCTCCCCGGTCATGCTGATCGGCAACTTCTTCACCACCAAGGGCCGTGACAAACGCCGGATGGCCAAGGCCGTGGCCAAGTTCAGCGCCAGGCTCGAGGTACTCACCAATCGGCTGGCCACCGAACGGGTCATCGAGCACGAGCTACGGCTCAAGGAGTCGCCCTCCACTCTGGAAGCACACGAACACGCCATGAACCGGGGGCCGATGCTCTGGACCCGCCGTCCCGAACACTGGTCGTTCCTGAACGTGCGGCTCGGCTGCGGCACCATGAACTCCCGCAACACCATCTCCGACTCCAGCCGCGGCGACATGCTGCCGGAGTTCGAGGAGAAGCTCACCGAAGTCATCAACGCCAATCGCACCCTCGACGGCGTGCCGCTGATCGACAACCTCTACGACTCCGGCGCACTCGGAATCGCCGGCTCACCCGCCCAGGCGATGGGCTCGATCAACTCGATCCTGGTGCAGCTCACCGCACTGCACTCACCGGCCGAACTTGTCGTCGCCTCCCTGGTCACGCCCCGCTGGTCCCGTGAGCTGGAATGGCTCAAGTGGATGCCCCACACTTCCTCCCCGCACAGCCCCATTGAAGGGAGCCACCTCGCCGACAGCGCCGCCAGTGCCAGCGCGGTGCTTTCCGGCATCGAGGGTGTTGTGGAGCAGCGCCTCGCCCAGGCCAAGGCCAGCCGCCGCGGCGCCATGGTGCAAACGGATGCCGCGCTCGAGCGCGGCGGCGAGGTCGGCGCATCCGGCACCAAGGAGGGCACCAAGTCGGCCATCCCCGCGATTGTGCTGCTGATCTCCGACGACGTGGCCATCGACCGGGCCCGGCTCGTGCAGCTCGCCGAAATCGCCGCCGACGCCGGCGTGTACCCCATCTGGATCGGCCCGACCGTGGCGGCACTGCCCGCCGTCTGCCGCACCTACCTGCACCTGGGCGACGAACCCGGCATCGCCACCGTCGGTTTCGTGCGCCTGGGCGAGACCATCGACAACGTCGTCACCGAACAGGTCGACTCCGCTGCCGCCCTCGAATTCGCCAAGCGGATGGCCCCGGTCATCGACGCCGGCGCCCTCGTCGCCGACGCCAGCGACCTGCCCCGCACCGTGTCGCTGGTCACCCTGCTCGGCCATGACATGGTCGAGACCAGCGCCGCGGTCATCGACCGGTGGCAGCAGAACACCTCCATCCACGACCGAAGCGGCGGCACCCCCAAACCGCGCCGGGCCGGCAAGTTGCGCGCCATCATCGGCTCCGCCGGCGTCGACGCCATGCACCTGGACCTCCGCACCCAGGGCCCGCACGCCCTCGTGGGCGGCACCACCGGCGCCGGCAAGAGCGAGTTCCTGCAGGCCTGGGTGCTCGGCATGGCCGCCGAGTACAGCCCCGACCGGGTCACCTTCCTGTTCGTGGACTACAAGGGCGGCTCGGCCTTCGCCGACTGCGTCACCCTGCCGCACTGCGTGGGACTGGTCACCGACCTCAGCCCGCACCTGGTGCGCCGCGCGCTCACCAGCCTGCGCGCCGAACTGCACCACCGCGAGCACCTGCTCAACCGCAAGAAGGCCAAGGACCTGCTCGAGCTGGAGAAGCGCGGCGACCCCGACAGCCCGCCCGCCCTGGTGCTGGTGATCGACGAGTTCGCCGCCCTGGCCACCGAGGTGCCCGAGTTCGTCGACGGTGTCGTCGACATCGCCCAGCGCGGCCGGTCGCTCGGCATCCATCTGATCATGGCCACCCAGCGTCCCGCCGGTGTGATCAAGGACAACCTGCGCGCCAACACCCCGCTGCGCATCGCCCTGCGGATGGCCGACGAGTCCGACAGCACCGACGTGATCGGCACCAAGGAATCCGCCCACTTCGACCCGGCCATCCCCGGCCGCGGCGTCGCCAAGACCGGCCCCGGCCGGCTTGCCCAGTTCCAGTCCGCCTACGCCGGCGGCTGGACCAGCCGCGAACCCGAGCGGGCCGGCATCGACGTGCACGAGCTGCGGTTCGGCGCGGAAAGCCGTTGGGAGGAGCCGCGAGCGGTCGACTACGTCGACGAGGACCGCGACCTCGGCCCCACCGACCAGCAACGCCTGGTCACCACCATCATCGGCGCCAACGCCGCCACCGGCATCCCCGCGCCCCGCCGGCCGTGGCTCGACGAACTCGCCGGCGCCTACGACCTCAGCCTGCTGAGGCAGCGCACGGATGCCGAACTCCTTCTCGGCGTCTCCGACATCGCCGAGCAGCAGCAGCAGGTCTCCGCGTACTTCCGGCCCGACATCGACGGTCACATCTCCATCTTCGGCACCGGCGGCTCCGGCAAGTCCGCGGTGCTGCGCACCCTCGCCTGCGCGGCCGCGATCACCCCGCGCGGTGGCCCGGTGCACGTGTACGGGCTCGACTTCGGTGCCGGCAGCCTGCGCATGCTCGAGCAGCTGCCGCACGTCGGTTCGATCATCATGGGTGAGGACGTCGAACGGGTCGTGCGGTTGTTCCGCACTCTGCAGGGTGAAATCGACCGCCGCAAGGCGCTGTACGCCGAGGCGAACGCGTCGAACATCACCGAGTACCGTCAGCTGGCCAACCAGCCGGCCGAGCCGCGCATCCTGCTGCTCATCGACGGGTTCCCCAACTTCCGCAACGACTTCGAGATCGCGGCCGGCCGCGCGCAGTGGTTCGACGTGTTCAAGGACATCCTCTCCGACGGCCGCCAGCTGGGCATGCACGTGGCGATCACCGCCGACCGGGCCGGCGCGGTGCCCGCGTCGATCTCTTCGGCGATCCAGCGCAAGGTGGTATTGCGCCTGGCCGACGACGGTTACGGCATGCTCGACGTGCCCGGCGACATCCTGAGCATCAAGTCGCCGGCCGGCCGCGCCATTGTGGACGGCTTCGAAACCCAGATCGCCATCCTCGGCGGCTTGTCGGCGCAGTCCGCGCAGTCGGCCGCCACCAAGCGGCTCGCCGACGCCATGCGCCGTGCCGGCGTGGCCGAGGCGCCGTCGATCGGGGCGCTGCCCAAGGAGTTCCCGCAGGCGCAGCTGCCCGCCCGGATCGGCGACCGGGTGGTGCTCGGCCTTGGCGACATCGACCTGGGCCCGGCCGGCTTCGAGCCCAGCGGTACCCTGCTGCTGGCGGGCCCGCCGGCCAGCGGCCGCAGCACCGCCATCGAATCGATCGCGCTGGCGTTCAAACGGTTCGAACCGGATGCGCGCCTGTACTACTTCGGCAACGCCCGCTCGCCGATCTCCCGGCTGGGTTTGTGGACCGAGGCCGCGACCACGGTGGACGCCATCGCGGCGTTGGCCAAGGACCTTGCGGCGGCGGTCGCCGACCCCGACACCGAGGGCCGCATCGCGGTGTTCGTCGAGAGTCTGGGTGACTTCCTGCAGACGCCCGCCGACGGCGGCATCCTCGAACTCACCCGGGCGGTCAAGCGCAGCGATCACTTCTTGCTCGCCGAGGCCGAGACCAGCGCCTGGAACTCGTCCTGGCCGCTGTTCGGCGAGATCAAGAACGCCCGACGCGGACTGCTGCTGCAGCCCGAATCGGTCGAGGGGGACATCCTGCTGAAGACCGCTCTGCCGCGGATGAACCGGGCGGAGTTCCCGCCCGGCCGTGGCGTGCTGATTGCTAAGGGCAACTTCGTGCGGGTGCAGCTGCCGCTGCTCTCGTGACCTTCTGTTCCCGAAGCGGACATTTGCGTCCGGCACGCCGGCCGCAAATGTCCGCATGGGCAACAGTTCGCGTCATGGGGACCGCTGCCCATCGAACCCGTTCACCGGGTTCGGTACTGTTCTAACAGGCAGCCGGCCCACGCGCATCCGTCGCAACGAGGCCGGTCAAGCCGAACACTTAGGGGGAACCGATCATGAGTGATCTCATCATCAACCTGGAGCTGCTTCATCAGCTGCGGGACGACCTGGACGCCGTCGTGAAGGAATTCACCAACGCCGACGACTTCAGCGACGACGTGGCCATTGCCACCGGTCACGAGAACCTCGGTGACCACGTCAGCGATTTCGCACACAAGTGGAACGACAAGCGCAAAGCCATGACCGAGGCGGTCGAGGGTCTGCGCAAGAAGATCGAGGGCATCACCGACGGGTTCACCCAGGTGGATGACGGCCTCGCGAAAGCCCTGACCGACGCCACTCCGCCGCTGCAGACCGCCACCCCCCTGTGACCCACCCCATGCCGTCCGCCCGCCCGGCCACCCCGAGATCTTCCCGCAGCCTGCCGAAGGAATCATCATGACCGACACCGAATTCCGTGCCCTCGAGGGTGACCCCGACCTGGTGCGCACCAAGGCGCAGCACTACGCCGAGATCGCCAACGCCATCGCCCGGTCGGTGACCACCCTCAACTCGATCAAGTCGGTGGAGGGCATGACGTCCAAAGCCATCGACGCGATCCGCGAAGAGGCGGGTAACGTCGCCGACGACATCGGCAAGGCCAAGGACCGGTACGCCGGCACCGCTCAGGCCCTGATCACCTACTCGGCGCAGCTGCGCCTGGCGCAGGATGCCGCGACCACCGCCATTGCGCACATCGGCGACAAGGAAACCGCCGCCGACACCGCCGGTCGCACAGCCACCCGCACCGCCGCCACGGCCGAGAGCGCCACCCCGGAGTCCAGCGCCACCGACACCGCCGCCGCCGACAAGGCCGAGGATGCCGCCGAAGCGGCCGGCCAGGCGCTGCAGGCGGCCCAGGCGGAATGGCACTCGGCCCTCGCGATCAAGAACCAGGCGGCCGAGTCGGCGATCACGGCCATCCTCGAGGTCGTCGAGGGCAAGAAGAGCCAGGACCTCAACGACACCTGGTGGGACGACTGGGGCGCCAAGGCGCTCGACATCCTCAAGACCATCTGCGACTGGGCCGGCGTGTTCGCCGTCTTCCTGGCCTGGGTGCCCATCCTCGGCCAGGTGCTGATGGTGCTCGCAGCCGTCGGCGCGGTGCTCACCCTCATCGAGGCCACCATCGCGGCCGTCAACGGCGACGGCAGCTGGTGGGCAGTCGCCGGCGCCGCGGTCGGTGCGGTGATGTCGATCTTCGGTGGCAAGATCTTCTCCGTGGGCGCGAAGTACGTGCGTGCCTCGATGATCACCAAGGCCGCCGCCAGGCTCGACGGCGCCCCGGCATTGACCCGCCAGCTCAGCGGGGTCGGCCGGCACAGCAAGGCGTTCATGAGCATCGACGACGCCGCGAAGGTGGTCAGCAAGCCGTTCAAGGATTCGGTGCTCGGGGCCTTCAAGAAGGACCTGGTTCCCGATGGTGCGCCCGTCAAAGCGATGGAGATGTTCAAGGAGGCGGCGAAGAAAGCCCTGCCGACCCTCGACGATTTCACGCCCTCCAGTCTGCTGAGCCTGAACGACGACCTGATGGACTTCTACCGGATGGCCGGCAAGGCGCCGCAGATCCTCGATACGCCGCTCGTCGTGCAGGGTGTCTCCCTCACGGTGGTGCAGATGCACACCTCGGTCACGGCCGTGCAGAGCCTGATGGAAAACCCGATCGACCCGTTCCTCGGCGAGTACGCGCCTCTGGTGCACCAGGTCGAGAAGACCTTCGGGAGAGACTAGACCGATGACATTTCGCAATTCGCCTTCCACCAGGGACATTGTCGACCTCAGCGTTGACGCCGACGCCACCTGGTATCCAGTTCCGCTCGACCGGTCTGAACAGCTGCTCTGGGGTGAGACCCTGGCCGCCGAGGTGACCGGGGCCGGAAGCAGCCGGCGCACGCTCGGCAGTCAGCTCGAAGCGCTGCAGATCCGGCTCATCGGCATCGGCAACCCGCGGATGAGCTGTGCCGTCTGGATCCCGTACCCCGAAACGGGCCGGGCGTCCAGCGCGCTGGCCTTCCAGCTCAACGACCTGCCCGCCGGCACCTCCGAAGCGGCCGCTGACAGCTACCTCGCCGAGCTTCGCGCCGACGAGGGCCGCCGTACACCCGGCATCGAATACCTGAGCGTCACCACCTGGGAGGGTGAGGTCGCGGCCGGTCCGTTCGTCGCCGCGCACAACCTCATCGCCCTGCGCAACCCGGGCGACGATGAAGCCGTCATTGAGGAACGCACGGTCTTCGCCGTCTTCCCGCCCGGCGCCGCGCAGATGGTGCAGCTGGTCTTCTCCGCCGAGAGTGTCGGCGCGTTCGTCAACATGCCCCGACAGACCGAAGAGGTTGTCGCGGCCCTGCGCATCGAACTGGAGGCGACCGCGTGACCCGCAAGGTAGTCAGCCCTGACCAGACCTTTTCGATCATCCTGCCCGGGACCTGGGCGGTCATCCCGTTGCAAGACGAAGTGGCCATGACCAAGCGCATCGTGGCCCTGGTGAAGAAACAGGTCGGCGGCGGTGACCGTGCGGCCCGCCTGCGCCGGCAGACCCGCGACGAGTTCGTGAAGACGGCCCAGCAGGCCCGGGATGCCGGCGCCATTTCGTTCGCTCTGTCGATGGAACTTTTGCCCGGCGTGCCGTTTCCCGCCGCGATGATCACCACTGTGGAGACCTGGCCGGTATCGGCATCCGCAGAGCTGGACCCGGCCGACCGGCTGCGGGCCATGGTGCCCGATGCCGTGGTGCTCGAGCAGCGCAGCGGCCTGGTGGCCCGGCAGGCCGAAAGCGCCCGGCAGCGGGTGGGCCAGGAAACGGTGCCGTCGCTGCGGGCCACCTATTGGCTGCCGAGGCCACAGACCGACGATTTGCTGCGCATCACGATCTCCGCGCCCATGGTCGACGATGCCGACCTCTTCACCGAACTGTTCGACGCGATCGTTGATTCGATCGCCTGGAAGGCCGAGACCCTATGACCCAGAGCACCACCACGCCCGAAGCCACGACCGGTCGCAACACCCGCGGACTGTTCCTGCTCTCGACCGGGGTGGTGTTCGCCATCGCGGCGGTGGTGATGCTCTTCATCACCGTGGTCGGTATCTCCACCTTGCAGTCCGACGCGTTAGCCCGAATCAACGAGCAGAACCTGTCGTACCGGGCCGAGTTCGGTTTCGTCGAGCGGGAGCTCTCGGTGCTCTCCGCCATGACCGCGGTCCCGGCCATGCTGCTGATCGTCGCCGTGTGCTTCCTCATTCCGGGTTACCTGCGCCGACGCGGCGTGATCGCCGAACGCGACACCACCTTCTGGCGCGGCGGCTCCCACACCGCCAAGTACAAGCCCCTGCCGCTGGGCCTGCACGCGGCGTGGGCACTGCTGCCGTTGGCCGCATGGGTGCTGCTCGTCGTGATTCCGCTGCGCAACCTCATCGGCGGTACCGCCTGGCCGGCGGGTCTGAAGGACGAGAACTCTTCGGCGGTATGGATGCTGTTGGCCGCGTACGGCGGTCTGGCCGCGGCGCTGTTCGCGGCGATCGTGGTGTCGCTGATCAAGAAGGTCGTCTACACCGCGCGTGTTGCCCGGCACCCGGAGGCCGTTGATGGCAGCGCCGGTAAGGGTCTCTGGCGCTGGGTCACCTTCCGCTGGCGCTTCGACCTGTGGCTGGCCGGACTCGGCGGGGCCTTCGTGGGGCTGTGCTGGATCGCCCTCGGCTTCGACGACACCCCGTTCTTCGTCACCACCCTGGCTATCGGCCTGGCCCTGCTGGCGGCCGGCCTGCTGCTCGCGGTGAACTACTGGCGTGCCGGCGAGCCCCTGGGCGCGGGCGAGTCCTACTCCTAACCCGGGTCTTCGTCCGGCGCGCAGTCCGGCCGGGGTCGGCGTGTCGTGGCGCGCAGCCCGGCGCTTCCCGAAAAACTCCGTCTTTACCGACGGATGCGTCTCACCTCGTTCGACCCGGTCGGCCAGCGGCGGGGGAGAGCATGGGGAGTGCTGCCCATTCCGTATTGCGACCTGGGTTCGTTAGGTTGTACGTAGTCGGTCGGCCTTTGGGGGTTGGCCCCGAACTACTAATAAGAGGAGCAGTAACTCATGGCGAATATGAACGTAACTTACGGCGAAATGAACGACGCGTCGCGCAGCCTGATCGCTGGCAAGGACGACCTCACCGCCAAGCTGTCCCAGCTGCAGAGCCTGGTCAACAACCTCGTCGCCGGTGGCTTCGTCACCGACGCCGCGTCGGGCGCCTTCCACACCTCGTACGAGCAGTTCACCAAGGGCACCACCGAGGCCGTCAACGGCCTCCAGGGCATGTCGGAGTTCCTCACCCGGGCGGCCACCGCCCTGGAGAACGTCGACAGCGAACTCGCCCGCGGCATCGGCGGCTAATTCCGCTTCTTCAGAGCAAAGGCGTGACCGGATTCCGGTCACGCCTTTGGTCAATCCGCACCACCCCAAGCCACAAGCCCCACCCCGAGCAGCCAACCCCAGGGAGACCGCATGTACGGCGATATGGCGGCACTCGGCCGGCAGTCCACCGAGCTGCGCACCCTGGCGGAGGACACCCGCACCCGCGCCACCACGCTGCGCTCGGCCGTGGGAACCACCTGGGTATCGTCCGCCGCGGCGACCTTCATCGAACAGCTCGGCCAGCGGGCCAACAACCTCGACGCCTCCGCCACCTCGCTCGACGAGGCGGCCGACGCGATCGACGCCCACATCCGCTCGGTCGAAGCCGTGAAACAGGCCATCGTCGAAGCGGAACAGTGGATTTCCGAGCGCTGGAACGACGCCGCCCGGCTGGTGGGAAACACCGTCGAGGTGATCACCGAGGGCGCCGAGAACGTCTTCGAATTCTTCGGCACCGAGGTGCCCCGCGCGCTCGTGAGCGAAACCGACGAACTCATCCGCACGGTGCGGGAACTGCCGACCCCGGGCTCGCCCGGCTGGCTCGACCTGGCCGACACCTTCCACCGACGGGGCTGGTAACCATGGCTTTCTCCACCGCACCCACCTCCCCAACCACGCCGGCCCGGTTCGGCCTCACCGCCGACCAGCTGCACCTGCTGCAGAATCGCTGCCCCGACCTCACCCTGCCGGCCGAGTTCTACTCCGCCTGGGCCGCCGAGGCACCCGAGATCGAACGCACCGAACGGATGCTCGTCGCCGAACTCGGTCTCATCGACCAGGGCCTGCTGCGCGCGGCGCCCACCGACACCCTCACCGCAGCACCCACCGACACACCCACCGACGACTTCGCCGCCCGGGTGCACCCGGCCGTGCTCGGCTTCCTCGGCCTGTTCACCGAACCCGCCCTGCTCCTGGCCGTGCACTCCTGGGGCGGCGGCCGCACCATCGTGCAAACCATCGCCGTGCGCGCCGGCTTCGCCGCATCCCTGGTGCGCGGCCAACGACTGGACGACCACGGCAGCCATCCCGCCAACGAGGATGCCGTGGAACTCTCCGCGTTCCCCGTTTCGGCCCTGATCGGCGAAACGCTGCGCTCGCTCGTGCGCCTCGAACCGAAATACCACCCACGGCCCCCGCACGGCAGGCCCGCCGCTGCCGTCGTGCTGCCGCTCACCCTGGCGCAGGGCATGATCGGCGCCATCCGCACCGGCAACCCCGAGATCATCCACGCCGCCGCGCTCACGGTGGGGCTGCCGCAGGCCGAACACGTCCTCGAAGGACCCGCGTTCGGCATCGACGCCGGCTACAGCGTCGCGGCGACCTCCCTCACCGGCGACAGCCTCGCCGTGCACTGGTTCCGCAGCGCGGCCGGCTGGTTCCAGATGAGCGCCGACACCCCACTGGTGGGTCGCATCGAGTCCACCGTCGACTTCGTCGACTCCAGCCGGGTGCGCATCGAGACCACCGGCCCGGCCGCGATCACCGGCCAGGTCACCACTGCCATCGGCTCGCTGCTCGGGGTGCTCCGTGGCTGAGCCCACATTCACCGTGTCCGGGGGAGCTGGCGGCATCGGCGCGAACCTCGACGACATGCGCACCGAATCCGGGCACCTCGCCGCGATGGCCCAGCAGCTCGTGGACCAGGCTCTCACCGCGGCCGGCATCGCCGTGGACGGCGACCTGCTGGCCTCCGCCATCCTCTCGCCGATCACCGCGGCGGCCGCCGAGCAGCAGATCGTGTTCGCCACCGGCCAGATGCTGCTCTTCGCCACCGAGGCGGGCGTCACCGCGGTGTTCCTGGCCGGCGCCGTGGATGCATACGAAGCCGTTGACCGCAGCCTGTCGATCCTGGCCGACGCGGCCGCGAACACCACCACCTTCTTCATCGGGGTGATGGCCGTACCGCTGGCCGTGGGCCTCGCCGCCGTGGCCGCCGCCGATGTGGCCCTGGTCTACGTTGCCGGTTACGGCGGCGAAGCGCTCGAGTCGCTCGGTGAGGGCCTAAACGAGACCCTGGCCGACCCGTGGAAACTCGCCCTGCCCGGCGTCTTCCTGGGCAGCCTGGCAGCCAACACCGCCGACGCTTATGACTCCGACGAGGCACAGGAGACCGTGGCCGGCACTCTCGCCGACCAGCTGGCCCAGCTCAACGAGCTGGCGGGGGAGAACGCCTGGGCCGTCGACCTGATCGCACAGGGCGCCCCGGGGCTCCTCGCCGGTCTCACCCTGCCGCTCGCACTGGTCCTGGGTCCGGCTCGCACCCGGCTGGCATTGACGGCACTCACCGGGGTGCCGTGGCCGCCCACCAGCTACGAACAGGCCCTGCAGGCCATCATCGGCGGCGGCAACAAGGCCGGCCTCTTCGACGACGGTCCGCTGCTCACCCGCGACGACCTGATGAACCCGCCGGAAATCATCGGTCCGGATGTCGCCACCCCCACCAGCCTCGAGGGACTCTTCACCGGGTCGGCGCAGATAGACAAGTACGACACCTCCGCCACGGGCGACGAGGACGCGCTGGCGCGCATCCGAATCACCGAGGTGCCCGGCAACCCGCCGAGTTTCATCGTGCAGGTGCCTAGCACCCAGGTGTGGGACCCGGCCGCCGGCAGCACCCCGAACGACGTCACCGCAGACACCCACGCCATGCTGGCCCAGCAGACGGCGCTCTCCAGCGCCGTGGATGCGGCGATGCGGGAGGCCGGCATCACCAACGAGAATCCCGTGATGATCCAGGGCTTCAGCCTGGGCGGCATCGTCGCCGGGCAGATGGCGGCCGACCCGAGCCTGAACTACAACTTCACCCACGTTGTCACCGGGGGATCACCCGTCGCCAACTTCGACATCCCCAGCGACGTGCAGGTGCTCTCGCTCGAGTTCGACGAAGACCCGGTGGCCAAGCTCGACGGCCACAACAACCCCGACGCCGCGAACTGGACCACCGTGCAGGCGCCTGCCCCGTCGCTGCCGGGCGACAACGGCGTTCCGGTCGGTATCGCCGGCGAACAGGGCGCCCACAACGCCGAACGGTACGCGATCACGGCCGGCGAGGTCGAGGGCTCCTCCGATCCCAGCATCGCCGCGTGGACCGACTCCGCGGCGGGGTACTTCCCGGACGCGGGCGACAAGCTCGAAGTGACAATGATCACCGACCCCGAAACCCACATCACCACGACCACCACAACCAACACCGAAACCGGCGCGGTCGTATCCGAAACCACCGACTACGGAGCGCAACGCCAACCATGAACGGCCAACACCGATCGTTGACGACCCGCCGAATGGCTCTGCTCGTCGTCGCAACCCTGACTGCTGTAACGCTGGGCGGATGCGTCGCCATCGGCCGGTCCGGCCAGCCCGCGTCCACGTCACCGAACGACCCGGCATCCGACAGCCGGACGACGGCGCAGGTCACCGACGAGCTGGGCCAGCTGCCCGGAGTGAGCGCCGCGTTCGTGTCGACCGGGCCGGTGGGGCTGCCCAACCAACTGGAACTGACCGTCGGGCTCAACCTCGAGGCCGGTTACCCGGGGGACGTGCCCGCCCTGCTGGACTACACGCTCGCCATGGCCTGGTCCGCAACCGTTGAGCAACCCACCACCACGGCGGCCGTGGCGTTCCGGGACGGGGATTCGGCACTGGACCTGGCTCCGGCCGCAGCTGCCCTCGGCTGGACGGGCATGACCGGCCCCACCCTCGCCGTTTCCATGGACGAGATGGCCGACCGGTACGGTCCCTGGCCCGGCCCGGTGCCGGAGAAGCCGGCCGCGCTGGGCTGACCCCACGGCTCGATACCATGGCGTAATGACTTGTGCCATTTTCACCCCCGAGCCGCGCGCGTGACGCGCACCGGTTCTGTACCCATCGTCGACCCGTCCGAGCGCCCGCAGCGGGTGCCGCACTCCCGGTTCGAGAACGTGGTGGCGCTGTTCATCGGCACCTTCGCCGTCTCGTTCGGGCTGTACCTGCTCAAAGAGGTCGGCGTGGCCACCGGCGGCACCGCCGGTATCGCGCTGCTGGCCAGCTACGTCACCAGCTGGTCGTTCGGTGTGTGGTTCGTGCTGGTCAACCTGCCGTTCTTCGCGCTGGCGATCTGGCGGATGGGCTGGCGCTTCACCGTTAAAACCCTCATCGCCGTGGTGCTGGTCTCGGTCTTCTCCGAGGTGCACCCGCTGCTGCTGGAGATTCGGCACATCGACCCGATCTACGCCACGCTGCTGGGCAGCCTGTTGGCCGGCATCGGTCTCATCGTGTTGTTCAGACACCAGGCCAGCCTGGGCGGGGTCAACATCCTCGCGTTGTTCCTGCAGAAGAGCCGCGGATGGCGCGCCGGCTACGTGCAGCTCGTCGTGGACGTGCTCATCGTGCTCGCCGCTTTCGCGACGCTGCCGTTGCCGATGGTGCTGCTCTCGGTGGTGGGTGCGGTCATCCTCAACATGATCATCGCCATGAACCACCGCCCCGACCGCTACTTCGGCTAATCAGCCCGCTCGGCCCGGTCCGCTGGTTGAGCTTGTCGAAACCTGGTGACTCCGGGGCCGGCAGCGACTAAACTTGACAGCCATGGATGCATCCATCGAGTCGCGGGTCGACCGCGAGGTCGAGGCCTGGTTGCGTTGGGTTCCGCGGTGGCGGCCCGGCACGCACCGGGCACGCTCCAGACTCTGCCAACACTGCTTCGGCTCCCCGGTGCTGCGCGCCGCCGGACTCGACACCGATGTGCCGCACGCGGTGCAGCATCCGCTCTCAATGCGCATGAAAACGCTCGTCGACGACGAGGTGGAGACGTACACCGCGCAGAGCCTGCCGCTCCTCAACCGCGAGCTGGGCCTCATCGAACTGCGCCGGTCCGCGCAGGCGTACCGGCCACTCGAGGGCCTCGAGCCGGAGTTCGACGGCATCGACCTCGACCCGCCCGCCGAGCCGGGCTCTCCGTACCTGTTCACCTTCGAAGAGTTCGTACAGCCCCTCACCGCCGACGATCCCGAGCTCGTGCCGCCGCCGCTGAGCATCGAGGAAAAGGCGGGCCTGCGGGTGGAGATGCGGCTGGCGGATGACTACGCCACCCTGGTGGGCAAGCGGGTCTGCGCCGACCTGCGCGGGCACCGCGCCGAGCTTCAGCAGGCCATCGCCGCGTTCGTGGAACCGCAGGTGCAGGCGCTGCTGGCCGATCTGGGCAGCACGCTGGACCCGCACAGTACGTGAGTGGATCGGCTTGCGGGGTCTCGACAGGCTCGACCGACGGGGCTCGCTTGACCCGCCACCCCGGCGGGGTTTAGAATTATCCGGTGTGCGCTTTGTCGTGCGCTTCAGTTATGCCGCTTCGTTGTCTGACATCGGGTTGCACTTCAGACGCCCCGACACTCCACGCAAACAGGGTTTGCTCTCCGAGCGGCCCCCACGGCATACCCACCAGAACGACCGGAAGCAATTCCGTGATGTCCGGAGGGTCCAGATGAACTCGATGAGCACTGAGAAGTGCGATTCGAATGCTTTGACATCAGTCAGCTGTCACCGTGCAGCAAAAACAAGGAGTTATTAGTGCCCACCATTCAGCAGTTGGTGCGAAAGGGACGTAGCCCCAAGGTCACCAAGACCAAGGCTCCCGCCCTGAAGTCCAACCCCCAGCAGCGCGGCGTTTGCACGCGTGTGTACACGACCACCCCGAAGAAGCCGAACTCGGCTCTCCGCAAGGTTGCTCGCGTCAAGCTGTCCAACGGTACCGAGGTCACCGCCTACATCCCCGGTGAAGGCCACAACCTGCAGGAGCACTCGATGGTGCTCGTTCGCGGTGGTCGTGTTAAGGACCTCCCCGGTGTTCGTTACAAGATCGTTCGTGGCGCCCTGGACACCCAGGCAGTCAAGAACCGCAAGCAGGCTCGTAGCCGCTACGGCGCCAAGATGGAGAAGAAGTAATGCCTCGTAAAGGCCCAGCGCCCAAGCGTCCCGTTATCGCTGACCCGGTATACGGCGCCCCCATTGTTAGCCAGCTGGTCAACAAGATCCTCCTCGACGGCAAAAAGGGCCTCGCCGAGCGCATCGTTTACGATGCACTCGAAGGCGTCGTTGCCAAGAACGGTGCGGATGCTGTTGTCACGCTGAAGAAGGCACTCGACAACGTGCGCCCGACCCTCGAGGTGCGTTCGCGCCGCGTCGGTGGTTCCACCTACCAGGTGCCCGTCGAAGTCAAGCCGCACCGTGCGAACACTCTCGCGCTGCGTTGGTTGACCAGCTACGCCAAGGCGCGTCGCGAGAAGACCATGACCGAGCGTCTCACCAACGAGATCCTCGACGCGTCCAACGGCCTCGGCGCCGCTGTGAAGCGTCGTGAGGACACTCACAAGATGGCTGAAGCGAACAAGGCTTTCGCTCACTACCGCTGGTAGTCGTCCACGCCGGTCGAGCCTGCCGGGACCACGGTCTCGGCAAGCTCGACCGGCGCAAGGCCTGTTCAACCTCATCTATCACAAAACTTCCGGAGGACACCCGTGGCACTTGACGTGCTCACCGACCTGAGCAAGGTCCGCAACATCGGCATCATGGCCCACATTGATGCCGGCAAGACCACCACGACCGAGCGCATCCTGTTTTACACGGGTGTGAACCACAAGATCGGTGAGACGCACGATGGCGCCTCCACGATGGACTGGATGGCACAGGAGCAGGAACGTGGCATCACGATCACGTCCGCTGCTACGACGTGCTTCTGGGCCGGCAACCAGATCAACATCATCGACACCCCCGGCCACGTGGACTTCACCGTCGAGGTGGAGCGTTCGCTCCGCGTCCTCGATGGCGCTGTCGCCGTGTTCGACGGCAAGGAGGGCGTTGAGCCCCAGTCCGAAACCGTCTGGCGCCAGGCCGACAAGTACGACGTGCCCCGCATTTGCTTCGTCAACAAGATGGACAAGCTCGGCGCCGACTTCTACTACACCGTCGACACCATCATCAAGCGCCTCGGCGCCAAGCCGCTGGTCATCCAGCTGCCGATCGGTGAAGAGTCGAACTTCGAAGGGGTCGTTGACCTCGTCGAGATGCGCGCGCTGACCTGGCGCGGCGACTCCAAGGGTGACGTCGAGATGGGCTCCAAGTACGCCATCGAAGAGATCCCCGCCGACCTCGTCGAGAAGGCTGCGGAATACCGCAAGCTGCTCCTCGAGACCGTCGCCGAGACCGACGACGAGCTCATGGAGAAGTACTTCTCCGGCGAAGAGCTCACCGTGTCCGAGATCAAGCACGCGATCCGCAAGCTCACGGTCGCCAGCGAGATCTACCCGGTCCTCTGCGGTTCCGCGTTCAAGAACCGTGGTGTGCAGCCGATGCTGGATGCCGTTGTCGACTACCTGCCGACGCCGCTCGACGTTCCCGCCATTGAGGCGCACGACGCACGCGACGAAGAGAAGGTTGTCATGCTGCACCCGAACGCGGACGAGCCCTTCGCGGCTCTGGCGTTCAAGGTTGCGGTGCACCCGTTCTTCGGTCGCCTCACCTACGTGCGCGTCTACTCCGGTCGCATCGAATCCGGCGCCCAGATCATCAACTCCACCAAGGGCAAGAAGGAGCGCATCGGGAAGATCTTCCAGATGCACGCCAACAAGGAGAACCCGGTCGGTTTCGTTACCGCTGGTCACATCTACGCGGTCATCGGCCTCAAGGACACGACCACCGGCGACACCCTGTGCGACCCTGCCCAGCAGGTCGTACTCGAGTCGATGACCTTCCCTGACCCGGTTATCGAAGTTGCCATCGAGCCGAAGACCAAGCAGGACCAGGAAAAGCTGGGTCTCGCGATCCAGAAGCTGGCCGAAGAAGACCCCACTTTCCGTACCGAGCAGAACCAGGAAACTGGTCAGACGGTCATCAAGGGAATGGGCGAGCTTCACCTGGACATCCTCGTCGACCGCATGAAGCGTGAATTCAACGTTGAGGCGAACGTCGGCAAGCCCCAGGTTGCTTACCGCGAGACGATCAAGAAGGCCGTCGAGCGTCACGACTACACGCACAAGAAGCAGACCGGTGGATCCGGCCAGTTCGCGAAGATTCAGTTCGCGATCGAGCCGCTTGAAATCACTGCCGACAAGTCGTACGAGTTCGTGAACAAGGTCACCGGTGGCCGTATTCCGCGTGAGTACATCCCTTCGGTTGACGCCGGAATCCAGGATGCCCTCAACGTGGGTGTGCTCGCCGGCTACCCGATGGTCGGCGTCAAGGCGAGCCTGCTCGACGGTGCCGCTCACGACGTCGACTCCTCGGAGATGGCGTTCAAGATTGCCGGATCGATGGGCTTCAAGGAAGCCGTTCGTAAGGCAAACCCGGTTCTTCTCGAGCCGTTGATGGCCGTCGAGGTGCGCACCCCTGAGGAATACATGGGTGACGTCATCGGAGACCTCAACTCTCGCCGTGGCCAGATCCAGACCATGGAGGACGCACAGGGCGTGAAGGTTATCCGCGCACACGTTCCGCTGTCGGAGATGTTCGGTTACATCGGCGACCTGAGGTCCAAGACCTCGGGCCGCGCGGTGTACTCGATGACTTTCGAGAGCTACCAGGAGGTCCCGAAGGCTGTTGCCGACGAGATCATCCAGAAGAACAAGGGCGAATAACCCACCGGCCTTCGGGCCGAATCGCTTAGGCCTCCTGGCCCGAGTAACATAAGTACACAAATCCAGCAGTTCCACCGGGCGTAAACCAACGTCCGGTGGAGCCGAGAGTCCTGAGGAGGACCCACAGTGGCCAAGGCCAAGTTCGAGCGGACCAAGCCGCACGTAAACATCGGAACGATCGGTCACGTTGACCACGGAAAGACCACGCTGACGGCAGCTATCTCGAAGGTCCTTGCCGACACGTTCCCTTCCAAGACCAACGTTCAGCGCGACTTCGCGTCGATCGACTCCGCTCCCGAAGAGCGCCAGCGCGGCATCACGATCAACATCTCGCATGTTGAGTACGAGACCGAGAAGCGTCACTACGCACACGTTGACGCTCCGGGCCACGCTGACTACATCAAGAACATGATCACCGGTGCTGCTCAGATGGACGGCGCGATCCTCGTGGTTGCCGCTACTGACGGCCCGATGGCTCAGACCCGTGAGCACGTTCTTCTCGCCAAGCAGGTCGGCGTGCCGTCCCTGCTCGTCGCGCTGAACAAGTCCGACGCGGTCGACGACGAAGAGATCCTTGAGCTCGTTGAGCTCGAGGTTCGTGAACTGCTCTCCAGCCAGGGCTTCGATGGCGACAACGCCCCCGTCGTTCAGGTTTCCGCCCTCAAGGCGCTCGAGGGTGACCCCAAGTGGGTTGCAAAGATCCTCGAGCTCATGCAGGCAGTGGATGACTACTTCCCGGAGCCCGTCCGCGACAAGGACAAGCCCTTCCTGATGCCGATCGAGGACGTCTTCACGATCACCGGTCGTGGAACTGTTGTCACCGGCCGCGCCGAGCGTGGAACCCTCAAGATCAACTCCGAGGTCGAGGTTGTCGGCATCCGCCCGACCATCAAGACCACGGTCACTGGTATCGAGATGTTCCACAAGCAGCTCGACGAGGCATGGGCCGGCGAGAACTGTGGTCTTCTTCTTCGTGGCACCAAGCGCGAAGACGTTGAGCGCGGTCAGGTTGTCGTCAAGCCGGGTTCGGTTACGCCGCACACCGACTTCGAGGGCACCGCGTACATCCTGTCAAAGGATGAGGGTGGGCGTCACAACCCGTTCTACGCGAACTACCGCCCGCAGTTCTACTTCCGCACCACGGACGTCACCGGCGTCATCACGCTGCCCGAGGGCACCGAGATGGTCATGCCTGGCGACACCGTGGAAATGACTGTCGCGCTGATCCAGCCGATCGCCATGGAAGAGGGCCTCGGCTTCGCTATCCGTGAAGGTGGCCGCACCGTCGGCGCCGGAACCGTCATCAAGGTTCTCAAGTAATTCAGTAGACCTGCTCACTCGCTGAGCTAGTCAACAACAACAGGGTCGGTCCTTCGGGACCGGCCCTTTTGTCGTCCCCGCGACGCCCACTCGTCGCTCCGTGCCCGCAGGTCCAGCGCGTTCCGCTGGTCGAGCTTGTCGAGACCCCGCAACCCAACCCCCTCGTCGCTCCCCGTCCGCCGTTCTAGCGCGCTCCGCCGGTCGAGCGCGTCCGCTGGTCGAGCTTGTCGAGACCCCGCAACCCGCATTACGCTCGAAACCACACCCCAAGATCGGAGACCCAAATGAACCTCAACGACCTCACCCGCAAGGCCCAAGACTTCCTCAAGAGCGAAAAGGGAGAGCAGATCTCCGACAAGGTCATCGACGGCGCGGCCGCGGCGGCCAACAAGGTCACCGGTGACAAGCACGCTGACAAGATCCAGGGTGCCCGCGACGCGGCTGACAAGCACATCGGTCGCGACGACGGCGACAGCAAAGGCTAGAGGCGAGAGGTTCGGCGTTCGCGACGGGTCACCCCAAAACGGGTGTCATCACCAACTACTGCGCACGTGTGGAAATGTGTGGCACGACACCAAACATTGTCTGGTGACCGAGGCAGACGGGCGTCAAAGCCAGTGCTCCTGCGGAAAAACTAGGACGGCGTGACCGAATTCCAACGAGCCAGACGCGCTCAAGTGGGTGTCATTGCCCAGGTAGGAGTGTGGACCGACGATGCTAGCGCGGCCACGGAGCCTTAGTGAGTGTGGCCTAAGCTAGAGCGGCAGAGGCTCACATGGGGGAGCGATCAGCTGGTTGCCGGTATCCCGGCCGCCACCGCACGTCCGTCCGTCTTAGGGGAGCCTTCGCCAATGGTGTCCGAGCATTCAGCCAAACGTCGACCTTCAAGAACTCCAACGCTAAAGGGTCGCACGTGGTGGATCGTCGGCATCGCCGCAGCCCTGGTCCTGTCGCTTGGCGTAGTTGTGATTGCGCAACCTTGGTCTTCAGGAGAGCCAGCGAGTGTGGATGGCCCCGCAAAGCCGATGCCCGCTCCCGTGGCAGCGCCCGTCATCGAGAAACTTCCCGCTTCCGATGACTTTGACTGGTGGACCCCGCTCACGCCGTCGGATAGCGCTGAATTTCTTGGCTCTTCCACGGCCCAAGGCGGCCAGTCAGCTTTGGAGATTCGTAGCGCGGGCCCTCAGTCTGAGTCAGACCCTCCTCGGCTGCAGCAAGCGATCAGCGTCGAACGCGGCGGTAATTACACTCTCACGTTTTGGGCTAAGGGCACGGACGTCGGTGAGAACGCCATTCAGGTGCGTCTCGGCCCCTCGGCGGGGCACACGACCTTCGTGTCACTCCCCGCAGGCACGTACGACTGGACCCAGTTGTCGCTTGACTACGTCTCCCCATCGGACAGCGCGAAAATGAACATCATGGTCACTGCGGTTGGCCAGGCGGGCTCCGCCCTTGTTGATTCGTTCGTGGCGACCGGGAACGGCAGTGCGGTTGCGCAGATCATGAACTCAGATCTGGAGTCTCATTCAGGTCAGGTTGCCCTCGCTAACAAGTCGCTCATGCTTGCGCAAGGAGAAGCCCGATTGAGCGTTGGCTCGCGGCAGTTTCCTACCGGTGACATCACTTGGTCGGTTGTTGATGAGCTCGGTGCGGCCGTGGCCGACGGCACCCAGAATTTGAAGGACCACTACACCTCCATTGACTTGACTGAGCTGCCGCTCGGGTTCTACAGACTCAATCTGAACGCGGCTCTCGAGAGCGGACCGCAAGATCGGTCCACGACGTTCGGAGTGATTGAACCCTATGAGGGCGTCGCCTCAACCTCTGCATTTGGAACCCACCTTCATTTCCACGGCGGTGAGGCACGCATCGACAACCTCATTGGAACTCTCGCGGACATCGGGGTCGGGCACGTTCGCGCGGACGTCGGCTGGTGGGCGACCGAAAGCGCACCAGGTGTCTACGACTACGAGGCCGTGATCGAAAATGCGATGGAGGAGTACGCGAACGCCGGCATTGACGCACTACAGCTGCCGGTGTACTCCAACCCGCTCTATGACGACGGTCTCACACCGAGCACTCCGGAGGGCCTTCAGGGCTACGCGAACTTTACAAATGACCTTCTGAACAAGTTTCCAAACGTCGGCAAAGATGTAGAGGTTTACAACGAGTTCGACCACACCTTCAATAACGGAGTCTGCGGCCCCACCCCCGAGTGCTACATGGACATGCTGTCGGTCACTTCCGACTACGTGAAATCCGTGGATCCACAGACCACCGTGGTGGGCCCGGGGAACGCCGGAATGGGCTTCAAGCTCGAATGGCTGCAGAGATTTTTCGACCTGGGCGGTCTGAACTACGTCGACGCAGTGAGCGCACACCCGTACGTCCAGCCGGGGGCCCCTGAGAAACTGGCCGCGGACCTCGACACGATTCAGCAGATGATCTTGACCGCCAACAATGGTGAGTCCAAGCCGATCTGGTTGACAGAGATGGGATGGGCTACCAAGGAAGGCTGGGTAAGCGACCAGAGCCAGGCGGATTATCTCGTTCGAGTTATGGCCCTGTCATTTGGTCACGGTGTTGAACGCTTCTACTCGTACGAAGCTGCCGACTCGAGCCTGATGGACGGCGACATTGAGTCGAACTTCGGACTGTTCGAGGCGTCCACATCGTTCGTACCGAGTGCCTTCGTGCCTAAGCTGGCAGCAGTGGGGCAGGCGCAGATCGCCCAGCAGCTACAGCACAAGAAGTTCACCGTCCAGGAGGACGCCGGAGAGAACGTCAGCTCTTACGTGTTCGGCGAAGAGAAGGATGCCACGCGTGTGATCTGGACGACGGCCGAAAGCTCGACCGTCACATTGGCGAGTAAGAAGCCGGTCACAGTGACTTCCTTGGACGGCGGGAGCACAGTCATTGACCCGGTCAAGGGCATGGTGACTCTCGAACTCACGGGGACTCCCGTCTACGTAGCGGGGTCCATCAACTTGGCGGCTGCTGCGGGTTAGACCAGAGAGCGACCATACCTGACCTCTGCCCGGTGAAATTTGGCTTCGGATCAGGCCCTGTGCCGCGAGCGAGGGGGATTCTGACCATCCGCTACGATACAAAATGGGGAGTCTCCAGATCTGTGGGGCAGTTATGGTGCGCGCGCACGACCCTCGCTGCGATCCTCGACTGCGGCCGCCCGTAGTTTCCCGATACTTGGAGTTCGAATTCCGTGAATACCCGCTGGACCCTGATCACCGTCACCTGGAACAGCGCGGAGACCCTGCGCAAGTTCTGGGGCACTCGACCACCGGAGAACGTGCAGTGGATTGTCGTCGATAACGCGTCCACAGACACAAGCGTCGCAACGGCAGAGTCGCTGGGAGCCGCCTCCGTCATAGCGTTGGACAAGAACATCGGATTTGGCGCGGCCAACAACCGCGCGCTCGCCATGGCCACAGGGGACTACATCGCTTTCGTGAATCCCGACGTGTCGGTTGAGTACGACGACCTTGATGGACTCGCGCGAATGATTGACGTTCGCGGTGGTCTGGTCTCCCCCCAACTTGTTAATCCGGATGGAAGTCTTCAAGCCAATGGGCGGGGAATGCCGACTCTCTCCAACAAGATTAGGAATCGCACTCGCAATACCCCTGGTGTCGAGGATTCCTACAATATTTATGCGTCATCCGGCGAAGCACGTTACGTCGTATGGGTGATGGGTGCAGTGGTAGCCGGCAGCGCACAGACGATCCAGGCCCTCAAGGGGTGGAATGAGAAATTCTTCCTCTATTACGAGGACAGCGAGATCGGAGTTCGTGCATGGCGCGAGGGCTACACCGTAGTTCTCGACGGGGCCTTCCGCTGGGTGCACGGCTGGGCTCGGGAAACAAAGACCTTCCGGTTGCGGCCGTGGATGCGCGAAATCGCGTCAATGACTCGCTTCTATGGTCTCTTCCCGGAGTTCCTCTGGAGAAAGGGCAAGATCGCGTCCCGACACGGCAGCGCTCATCAAATGGTCGGTCGGGTTCTGGCGGACGCATCATGACTGCTGTTCGATTCGTGCCAACGCCGACTAGCCTCATATTCACGGTGCTCAACGAGGAACTCGCAATGGCCGAGTTCCTGCAGAGCATTCATGCTCTGTCCGAGAAACCACAGGAGATCGTGATTGTGGACGGCGGTTCAACCGACGCCACCATGGAGATAATTCGAGGGTGGATACCGCCTGAGGGCGTGCGTGTTCGAGTCGTCGTGACGCCGGGGGCGAATATCTCTGCCGGACGGAACCAGGCCATCGAGATGGCCTCCAACCCCATCATCGCGGTTTCCGACGCGGGAGCGACACTAGACCAACGCTGGTTGGAGCGACTTGTGCGACCGTTCAGCGGCACTGCCGACGTCGCAAGCGGATTCTTCGTATCGTCTGGTGCGAGTTTTTGGGAGCGCGCCATCGGTGCCGTGATCACACCCTCGCTGTCTGAAGTGGACGGCGAGTCCTTTCTGCCATCGAGCCGCTCGGTTGCCTTTCGCAAGTCTGTCTGGGATGCAGCCGGGGGATACCCGGAATGGCTGGATTACTGCGAAGACCTTCTGTTTGATCTTCAACTCAAAAAGGACGGCGCCGTTTTCGTCTTCGTGCCCGACGCGATCGCATCGTGGAACGCTAGACCAAGTCTGAGAGCATTCGCGAAGCAGTATTTTCGCTACGCTCGCGGTGACGGGAAATCCGGACTTTGGCGGCGACGGCATGTGGCGCGCTATGGCGCGTACACCCTGGGCCTGGCGCTGGTGGCCGCCGCCTGGCTTAACCCATGGTTCCTTGCGGTCCTGCTCGGCGGGGTTGCGGCTTACCTTGCCAAGTTCCTTCGACGGGTTGTGCGGGCTCGACACTCGCTGGGCGCCGAAACCGCCAGAGTCTTCTTGCTGGCGCCCCTAATCGTTGTGACGGGAGACATCGCCAAAATGGTTGGTTACCCGGCCGGTTTGTCGTGGCGTTCGCGAAACCAGCAGCTGTGGCAGGTCGCCGCGTGAGCACCTCAATCGATAAGGCACTGTGCTGCATAGTTGTGCACTTCCAGAGCCCTGCCACGCTCTCGGCCACACTGGCTGCGCTTCACGCCGCCAGCGTGCTGGGCACCAGCACCGTAGTAGTGGACAACAGCGTGTCTGATGAAGCGAGCGAGTCCGCACGAACAATTGCAGAACGCGCTGGCTGCCTCTTTCTTCGTGTCGACAATCGCGGATACGCAGCCGCGGCGAACTCCGGATTGCATTTTCTGACGTCACGGGGTCTGCGCACGGAGCTGGTTCTGCTGTCGACCCACGAGTCGCTACCCGAGCCCGACGCCGTCGAAAAACTGGTCGAGGCTTTCCGGAGCGATCCGGCCATCGCAGTCGCGGGTCCGCTGCTCTTCAACAGCGAGACCGTAGATTCGAAGATCTGGTCTGGCGGCGGTCGTTTGTCGTCGGTGCTCAAAAGGCCTCGTCACCACACGGGGAGGCTCAACGATAAGGGTGAACCCGTCGACCGTGCCTGGCTAGATGGTGCATTCACCCTGTATGAAACCGCCGTCCTGGAGCAGCAGAGACTCGACGAATCGTATTTCCTCTACTTCGAGGAGACCGATTTGCACGTTCGTCTCGCGCGGTTGGGCCGCCGGGTCGTTATTGTCCCTGGAGCGCATGCGTCTCAGAGCTCGAACGGCATTCCACCACGACTCCTAGGACGTAACCTTTTTCTGTTTCAGGTGAAGCTGTTCTCGCCCTGGCGCGGGAGGTTGGCGGTCTCCTTCGAAGTAGGCCGGTCACTCGTCAGGAAGCTACTCACCAGGCGCGGCCGGTGGGGGGACGCAGCCAGCATCGTCAGCGGCTGGTTGGAAGGCGAGAGAACCATTCGCACGGGCGCCTACAGCGAGGCGTCAGCACCAGCAAGTAGAGCCCGTTGAACGCGGGGACGACCGCCAAGACACTTCGGATAGGGTCCGCGGTCCTGATCTCGGCGCTCATCTTCTTCCCGTCTGTCCTGGGTGAGATTGCGAGCGTTCGACTGTGGGCGATCGGCATCGGCTTGGTGGCCTTCGCCATTGAGGTGGTCTTGACCAAACGCAGTGTTCGCGCTCGGGTTCTCACGGTGATTGGTGCCGCTGTTGCAACCGGCACATTTTTGGCGGTGATCGAACTCATAGCCGTCCGCCTGGACGCCCGAGCGTTCGCGGTAAACGGGGAACACCTGCTCATCCTGCTCCCGCTCTTCGCAGCGACGGGAGTCCAGATCATGAGAAGCGGGATGGGGAAGACCTACCTGACCGTGGGAATCAGCGCAGCCACTCTCGTCGCACTGCTCGCTTTGGTTGAGTTCGCGGGCGACTTCTCGGTTCTCGGCAGGGAATATACGTTTCTGACAAGTCAGCGAGAAGGGCCAACCCGGGCACTGGTCGGCTCGGAGCATGTATTGGTGCTCGGTGCGACATTGGCAGCGTTCGTCCCCCTGACATCCGTGATTCAACGTGCGCCCCTGCGGCTCACCGCCGGTGCGGTCATCCTGCTAGGCACGTGGGCTTCTGGCAGTCGCGTCCCCGCCGCTATCGCAACACTCGTCTTCCTCGTTCAGTCGGTACCTGTCGTGAAGCGCTTCATCGTGCGAAACACCCGCTATCTCGTCCTGCTGGCAGCGGTCGCAACTGCGGCCCTTGCCATCTGTGCGACATTCGTGTGGAGCCCCTACATCGGCGGCGAGTCAGGGCTCGACTTCAGCGCCAACTACCGCTTCGCGAGCTATGCGGTACTGCCACAGATACTTCTTACGCTGCCACTCGGCTATCTCCTCGTCGGGGCCCCCGCGGGAGCGTGGGTTGTCGGGTCCGAATCTCGGGGCCAGGTGGATCTCGGGATGTCAGCTGACTCTGAGCTCTTGTACGCAGCATTCACCCTCGGGTGGGTGGGGGTCCTTGTGTACCTGATTGTTCTGTTGGGAAGCTTGAGAACGCTGCAAGAGAGTTTTGCCGTTGGGGCCGCGGCGAGTTCGATCGCTGTCATGGGTTTCAGTCTCGCCCTCCATGGCTGGGACGGGATGAGCAACCTGTGGTACCTCCTCATCGGAGCCTGCGCCTACCTGCTGCACCGACAGCACTTAGCGCGTCGTGCTCGACCGCCACAACACCTACACCGGCACGGAACATCGATCCCCGGCCAGGGCGCGGGCAGCACGCACCTTTCCGGCCAGATCCTGGACGGCGTCACCATTGCGAACCCAAAGCGTTGGTCGAGAGGAACAAAATGACCGCTGCGGCTAAAAATCGAGTTGCCGTCGTCGTTCCCAATTGGAACGGCCGGGAGATGCTGGGCGAATGCTTGGACTCGTTGCTAACCCAATCCCATCCCCTCACCGTCATCGTTGTGGAGAACGGGTCAAAAGACGAGTCCTTGGAATATCTGACCGAGACATATCCCCAAGTCACCGTTATCCCGCACTCGACCAACCTCGGCTTTGCTGGCGGAGTGAATTCGGGGATACGCCTCGCGATAGCAGATGGCTTTGAGCTCGTGGGCCTGTTCAACAATGACGCTGTTGCCTCTGAGGACTGGCTCGCCGAACTGGTCAGAGCTGCCGATGCGAACTCAACCGTGGGAATGTTCACGGCCAAGTTCCTCAGCATCGATGGGCGCCATTTGGATAGCACCGGCGATTTCTACAGTTCCTGGGGGATCCCGTTCGCGCGCGGTCGGGGGGAGGTCGCGTCTTCGAAATATGACGACGACACAGCTGTGTTCAGCGCATCCGGAGGAGCGAGCCTATATCGCATCTCGATGCTTAGGCAGATTGGCCTATTCGATGAGGACTTCTTCGCCTATTTCGAGGACGTAGACCTGAGCTTTCGCGCTCAGCTCGCTGGGTGGAGTGTGGAATACGTACCTCGTTCGATTGCCTTCCACCGGATCAGTGCCACCAGCGGACGGGTCAAGGGATTTGCGATTCAGCAGACCATCAAGAATCTTCCGTGGGTATTGTGGAAGAACTTGCCAATCGAGCTTTTCCCCGCTGTCTTCCCCAGGTTTTGTGTGACGTACGCCTCCATGGTTTTCGGCGCAGTCAGTCGGGGTGACAGCCGCGGCGCTGTAAGAGCCGTCTGGAAATCGCTTGCCTTGTTGCCCAAGAAAATTCGCGAGCGTTCCAAGATTCAGCGAACTAGCGTCGTGTCAGCGACACACATCAGAGGGCTGATGTTGTGGGACATTCCGCCAACAGCCGGCCGGCTGAGAAACCTACGCGACCGTCTCGCTCGACGACGCCGGTAGGTTCACCCGAGTGCGCTGGCTGCGGTAGATGCCTAGGGCACCCAGCTGGATCGTAGTGACGACGAATTCTGCGCCGGCCACAGCCACCGCAGCACCCAGCGCTCCGTGCTGGCTGGCGCCGTACAGGATGCCAGGGACGCCGACGAGCGCGCCCGCCACCGTGCTTACGAGAACGGCCTTGTTCAGGTCGAGCGGTGTCAGGACAAGCCGGCCGAGAGCGGAGTTGACTGAGAGCCAAAAGTAGGCCAAACCGAAGAAGGCCATGACGGGTGCGCCGACAGCGAGTTCGGGACTGAACAAGAGGCCGCTGAACCATGGCCCGATTAGTGCCAGTGCAGTTCCACCGGCCAGGCCGAGTGCGACATTCAGGTACAGAGCGGAGCGCATCCGCCTCTTAGCCACGCTGGCGTCTTCGTGTTCAGAGACCCACCCTTGGAAGGCGTTTCCGCTGATCGCGATTGCCTGTGTTCCCAAACGATAGAGCTTGTCACCCGAGACGAACTCCGTCGAGCCTCGGAGCGGCGTGACGGCCGTCACCAGACTGACCGTAATGCTCGTGTAGGCCCCCGAGGTCAAAACAGTCAGAGCAGGGAGGAGGTTTGACTTGAACTGGCCGAAGATGAAGCGGAGGGGAAAGCGGTTCAAGACTTCCCGAGTTAAGACTCGCTTACTGAACCAGACGTACCCCAAGAGGGTCGAGAAGATCAACAGGATCGGGTACCACCTGAGGTCCTGAGTCAGCAGAAGTACGAGGAACGCGGACAAGGTGGCCAACAGCCGTGGAAGGGCTTCGAACACAACCATCGAACGCGGGGTGCCGGAACCGACCCAGAACCAGGCGGGAGAGAAGCCTGCCAGGCTCGCAGCCAAGGCCATGCCCACGCTCAATTCAACGTGACCGGACGGAGAAAGCGCCGCACTGACGATCACAGCGAGAGGAATCGCGACTACGGCGACAGCCGACCTCTGAACGAGACTGATCCAGTACTGGCCAGTGGCCTCCAGCGCCGCTTTGCCCGCAACACGTTTCGGACCGATAAGCGTCCAACCGAAGACAATGAGGATGGCGGCGAACCCGCCGACCGATTGACCGATTGCAAGGCTGACCCAGCCCTCTGCGCCCCCATACCGCGCCAAGAGCGGGAGCAGCATGAAAGAGGAAAGGATCGAGAGCAGAGGAACTACGGTAAAACCGGAGATTCTCTTGAAGATCCCGTTTCGAGCGGACGTCACGAGTTAGTTTCGAGCTGTGTGGCCTCACCGTGAGGCAGCAGGTCCGCGGAGCTGTCGGAATAGAAGTGGCCCTCCACGAAGGCCCTCTGCACCTCAGCGAAGAACACCTCCTTTTCTCTCAGGAGGGCGGAGCGGTATTCATTCTGGCTGTCGCGGTGCGCTTGCGGCTCGGCCAGGACCTGGTCGAGCAGCGCAACGGTCCGCTCAAGAAAATGCGGGTCGGTGGGCTGAACTTTGTGTTGCCATGGAAGAGGGACGTCCTGCGTGAACGCGCCGGCGCCGCGGCGAGCCACAATGGTCACCGCGCCGAGGTAGGCCGCCTCGCGAGGCATGCGATCCTTCCCGGGGTGTTGCCCGAGGTCCAGATAGATCGCGGTCGAAGCGAGCGACCTGCATACGTCATCCGCTGACATACCAATCAGGGGTCGCCATTCGATGTCGCTGGTTTTGGCGATGACTCTTTCGGTCAGCTCCGAACCCTTTTTTGGGTTATAAGCCACGGTGCGGCCGCGGTCATTGGCGACATCCGAACGAAAGCCTTCGATCCTGAAGAGCGGCGTGTAGTCGCCGAGAAGGGTTGGGACGACGTTCAACTGGGCATACAGGTATGCCCACGCATAGTGGGACTGCGCCAGGTGAAGGGTGCTCTGAACGAGTTCGCGCCGCGGTCGCACCGAGATTGCGTAGTCCTTCAAATATTGGCGCGGCTTCACCTTGTGCTCGTTGCCGAGACCCGCCTTGTCGTCGGAGCGGGACCGGAGAATTCGGAAAACAGGAGAGTAGTCGATGCTCAGCCACCAGCACATTCGCTGCGCTTGCGTGAATTCGCGCAACAGGTCTATCCAGACCTCTGGCACGATGACTGCGTTTCCCGCTTGGTCGATGGCTCTCGGCGCTTCAGGCGCGTCGTAAATCTCGTAGTCTCGCACGCGAGCAGCGTCTTCCGTTCCCATAAACGGAACAAGGAACGCCTGTTGGCCGCTCTTACGCAGTGCGTCAACGAGCTGGTGTAGTGCCTCGGGCCCCCCGGTGCGAAGCCCTCGTGGGTAGAACACGTAGATGGTATCGAAGACACCTGTGGTAGTGGCAAACGGTTTCTGCATCGAGGTTCCCCCAAAGTAGTGCAACGGTTAATTCTACTGGACTTGCCATTTCGTCATTCGGCGACGACCGCGACGCACTCTCCCGCGGGGGAGCGCGCGGTCGGTCTTGTCTGGCAGAGTTAGAGATCACTTCGGCTGCATGATCAGCGAAATCGTGGCTAGGCGACCGCAGTGGCACGAGAGGACTCCACTTGACAACTAATGCACCACCTAAGAGCAGAGCACGCACGACAATCGGCGGCGTCCTGCTGGCGTCGTACGTTCTAGTCATCCTCCTCGCGACTCTGTGGCCCACCCCCCTGGATCAGGGATACAGTGCGGCGATCCAGAAGGTTCTCGACGTCGTGCATCGCAACGGCGTGCCTGAATGGTTCGGTTATAACAAGCTGGAGTTTTCGGCGAATGTGGCGATGTTCGTGCCCCTCGGATTTTTGGCGGCGCTTCTTCTGCCAGCACGGGTCTGGTGGCTGGCCTTGGTCCTGTGTCCCGCCCTCTCAATCGCAATCGAGGTGTCACAGGCGACATTCCTAGCCGCACGTTTCGCAACCGCTACCGACGTCGTATCGAATTCGATCGGGGCCGTGATTGGCATTCTGGTTGCCGTAGTGCTGCGCTCCGCGGTATACGAACGCGACCAAAAGGTGATAGCTAGAGCGTTTTGGCAAAGAGGTATTGCCAGCTGAATCCTTCGCTCGGGCCGGTGCGCACTCATGTTCGCGGGTTCGCTCGTCGTTACCCGCAGGCGGGCTCCACGGTCTGGGTAGTGGCATTGATCATCGGGGTGCCTCGCACCTCCAGCGGTCCATACTGACCTGGGGCACCCACGAATGAGGCGGTGACCGTGCTCGTCTCGCCAGGCGCGAGATATGCAGTGAATGACGCTACGGGTCTTCCGAGGTCGTTCCCGGAGGCGTTCACCGTCGTGTCTTCACCCGCAGCGTCAACCCGGGCGTCCGCCAACGTCGCTCCCACCGGCCCGTACACGAAGACCTTGGTGCTCGTGAGCTGTGGACCGTAATTGCCGCTCGAGACGTATTCAGGGAGCGCTTCCGCCTCGTCGGCCGTCAAGTTGGAATGCACAGTCACGGAGGTGCTGAAACTCGGGTGCGGGCCGGCGGCGCAGATGTCACTCGTCGTGGTGGTGGCTGTATGCAGGAAGTAGTCCATCTTCGACGCGGAGGTGTCTTGGTAGTAAACGCCAATGGCAGTGTTCGCGGCGTTGTCTTTGGGCAGCACCCCCTGGATCCGAGTACCGTCCAAGGCCTGCTGTTCCGTTGGGTCAGCGCTCCAGGCCAGAATGCTTCCTTGGTTTACTCCGTCAGCGACGGCCGAGATCATCGCATTCATGTCGAACTCGCCGCTGATCACCTTGTTGAGGATGGCGGATGCCGCGGACTGGAAGAAGGCGTCGATCTTTTCCGGCTCTTGGTAGGAATCGAAGCGGTAGTACACGTCGTGGACGAGCAAGCTGACAGCGTTTTCGCTGGACAGGACATCGCCGCTGGGGAGGTCGATTGGCCCAGTGGCGGTGAGAATGCGCGCCAACGCGAGAGGATCAATTGAGATCACGCCATTCGCCGTGAGTCCCTTGTCCCGGATCCAGTAGGCACGCATCAACTCGGCCGCTGTCGGAAAGTCGGGGCGACTTGTCGATGTGTTTGGGTAACGAACGAGGTAATCAGTAAACAGGTCGATCGCGCTTTGATCGACGGGCACATCCAGTCTCGTCCCCTCAACCAAATCCTGGCTGCCGGCACCCTGCGCGGCTATCGAAATTGCGCCCTTGTCAACGTTGATGAGGGTGTATGAGGCAGCGCTGCCTCCGAGGGCTGTGCTCTCTGCATTGTTCTGGAAGGCCAGCAAGTACATTCGAGGCCCTTCTGACCCAAGGGCAGGACCCGCTAATTGCAACAATGGTGCGGCACTTGTGATGGCAGAGTTGGCCTTGCCCAGGAGGTCTTCTACCTTCGTCACCGCGGCTGAAACGGGTCCAACGGTCGCGGATGCGTCGACTGTAGCCATTCTTACCAACGACTCCTCGAATACCGTCTGAGCGGTTGCAGCGATGACTTTCACGTCCTCGAAGGGCGTAATGTCGAATCCACCCGTGACTGGGTCTCTGGCGGTGATGTCATAGCTCGCAACGAGTTCGACCGCGGGCGCGGCCACTTCTTGGACAATCGCGTCAATGCTCTCGGATACGGCACGGACGGCCCGGAGATTCTCGCCGACGAACGGAACTACCTCGGCGGCGCGCCAGGTCAGGTCGCGGGTTCCAGCCGCAGCGCTCGCGGACTTTTCCTGCAGTTCGGTACTCGTTGCGGTCAGAGTGGTGAAATCCCCGCTACCGATCTCTGCTTGTAACTGGTCGACGAGCGCTTGGGACGCTTCCAAATCCGTCTTGACCACGAGCACGCGCGTGGCAAGCCACGTGACCGACGCAAGCACGAGTACTCCTGCAATCACGAGGCCGACCTTCACCCGTCGCTTCGCGACGGACTTACGACGACGGTGACGGACGTCCGCGCGCGGAGGGCGGGACGACGTGCGCTCGGATACTCGGGAATTCACAGGTCTCACCTTAGGGGAGGAGCGATGTGGGGGTCGGGAACCGGGTGCGCTTCAGGAATCAATGGCCCCACAATGGGGTGCGCACAAGGGGCCTGAGAAAGGGCTGGGAGGCCAAAAACTGTGGAACGATGAAAACAGGCTCGTCCGATATCACCGTTTCTTTGGGTCAGGCGTGCATTCTGATGGGGGAAATGAATGGCAATCGGCGATACACGTACCGCGGGGGTGTTGCGGCGTCGCTCTTGGCAGCGGGCTTTTGCGGTGCGGCTGTTCAGCACCGACATCGCGGTGGTTCTGGCGGCGGTGTTTGGGTCTCAGTTCATCTGGTTCGGACTCGAAACTGTGCAGGTGTCGGCTCCGCAGCCGTTCAGCGTCGGCGCCAGCTACACGGCCGTCTCCCTCGTTCTCGTCGTTGCCTGGATGATTATGCTCGACGTGTTTGCCACTCGGGACCACAAGGTGATCGGCAGCGGCACGCTCGAATACAAGCGGGTCGCCGATGCGACCATCCGTCTCTTCGGCCTCTTCGCGATTATCGCCTACCTCTTGAAGATCGAAGTTGCACGGGGCTACTTCCTCTTGGCGCTGCCTCTGGGCCTGGCGCTGTTGATCGGCACGCGGTGGCGTTGGCGCCAGTGGCTGCGTAGGCGCCAGGCCAGAGGTTTCTATCTCTCCCGGGCGTTGCTTATGGGCGAGCGGCGGAAGTCCGCCCATGTGGCGACCACCATCGCCCGCACGCCCGGCTCCGGGCTGCTGCTCGTGGGCGCTCTCACGCGGGAAGGTAGCCTCAGCGAGGGACCGATCAACGGGGTTCCAATCTCGGGGGACTACGCGGATCTACTCACCGCCGTGGACGAGACCCACGCCGACACCGTGATCCTCACCGGTGCCGACGACATCGCCCCCGAGGACATGCGCCGGGTGGGCTGGGAGCTCGAGGCCCGCGACGTGGAGCTGATCGTGGCGCCGGCACTCACCGACATTGCCGGACCGCGCATCCATTCACGACCCGTGGCCGGTATGCCGCTTATCCATGTGAGCTACCCGCAGTTCGAGGGCGCGAAACGGGTGACCAAGCGCACCTTCGACATCGTCGGTTCGGCGTTGCTCATTCTGCTCAGCTCGCCTGGCCTCATCTGGGTGGCCATCGCGGTCAAGCGGTCCAGCCCCGGCAACATCGTCTACCGGCAGGAACGCATCGGCCGGCACGGCGCCACGTTCGGCATGTACAAGTTCCGCTCCATGGTGCAGGATGCCGACGACCAGCTGGAGAGCCTGCTCGACGCACAGGGCACCTCGGACACTCCGCTCTTCAAGGTCACCAACGACCCACGCATCACCCCGATCGGCCAGATCCTGCGCAAATACTCCATCGATGAGCTGCCGCAGCTGTTCAACGTGCTCTTCGGTGAGATGAGCCTGGTGGGTCCGCGGCCGCAGCGCGCCGCCGAAGTGGCCCTCTACGACGATGCCGCGCACCGCCGGCTGATCATGAAGCCGGGCATGAGTGGGCTCTGGCAGGTCAGCGGCCGGTCGAACCTCAGCTGGGAAGACAGTATTCGCCTGGACCTCTACTACGTGGAGAACTGGTCGCTCACGGCCGACATCCTGATTCTGTGGCGCACCGTGCGTGCCGTGGTTACTCCCGAGGGTGCCGTTTAGGCGGATGGCTGAGGGGTCTTGACAGGCTCGACCAGCGAAAGAAACACGGGGTCTCGACAAGCTCGACCAGCGGATGAATTCCGGGGTCTCGAGCAGCTTGAGCAGCGGAGGGGCGTAGCTGAACTCCCGCGGAACGACGCGGATCGCGCGACACGCCCAACGCGACACGCCCGGGTTGCACAATGACCTATTCTTGTGGCAGACTCTTCTAGTTCAACACTTTCGGATCGCGCTGCACGCGAGACCGGAATCACTACCAGGCAGTGCATAGCTCGCCCCTTGAGGGTCGGAGTTAGGCCGCGGGTAGCAGAACGAAGCTTAAATCAACTCCTTGGATGCCCGGGTAAAACCATGTCATCCGCCAGGCCCCGGTCTGGGGGAGTTGGCTCGAGAAGGTCGGATTCCCGGCCGGATCGAAATTGACAGATGAACAGTGGTGCGATAGCAGCAGTGCTACTACGGCGTCCAATGCAGCCCTCGGGATGTAAGAAGCCTTGACAAGAAAGAGAGTTCGACATGGCGGGACAGAAAATCCGCATTCGACTTAAGTCGTATGACCACGAGGTCATCGACATCTCGGCGCGCAAGATCGTCGACACCGTCACCCGTGCGGGTGCAACCGTTGTCGGCCCCGTGCCGCTTCCGACCGAGAAGAACGTGGTGTGTGTCATCCGTTCCCCTCACAAGTACAAGGACAGCCGGGAGCACTTTGAAATGCGCACCCACAAGCGTCTGATCGACATCATTGACCCGACGCCGAAGGCCGTCGACTCGCTCATGCGTCTCGACCTCCCGGCAGACGTCAACATCGAGATCAAGCTCTAGGGCCCGCGATGTCGTACGCAGATACCAAGACCACCAAGGGCCTCCTCGGCAAGAAGCTCGGCATGACTCAGGTGTGGGACGAGAACAACAAGCTTGTTCCCGTTACCGTCATCGAGATCTCGCCGAACGTCGTCACCCAGATCCGCACGAAGGACATCGACGGCTACGCCGGCGTCCAGATTGCCTCTGGCGCCATCGACCCCCGCAAGGTGAACAAGCCGTCCGCAGGACACTTCGAGAAGGCCGGCGTCACGCCGCGCCGTCACGTTACCGAGCTCCGCACCGCGGATGCCGCTGACTACACCCTGGGCCAGGAGCTCACCGTTGACGGTGTGTTCGTCGCCGGCACCAAGGTTGACGTCATGGGCACTTCCAAGGGCAAGGGCTTCGCCGGTGTTATGAAGCGTCACAACTTCAAGGGTGTTTCCGCTTCGCACGGTTCGCACCGCAACCACCGCAAGCCCGGTTCCATCGGTGCCTCCTCGACCCCCAGCCGTGTCTTCAAGGGCATGCGCATGGCCGGTCGTATGGGTGGCGAGCGCGTGACCGTGCTGAACCTCAAGGTTCACGCGATCGACGCCGACAAGGGCCTCATTCTGGTCAAGGGTGCCGTTCCCGGCGCCAAGGGCCGCCTCGTATTCGTCCGCACCGCAGTGAAGGGAGCGTAGTCCTATGGCTACCGCACTCGACCTCATCGATGCCAACGGCAAGAAGGCCGGCTCCGTTGAGCTGCCCGCCGAAATCTTCGACGTCCAGACCAACATCCCGCTGATTCACCAGGTTGTTGTCGCGCAGCTCGCTGCCGCACGCCAGGGAACGCACAAGGTAAAGAGCCGCGGAGAAGTTTCCGGTGCCGGCCGCAAGCCGTTCAAGCAGAAGGGAACCGGTCGCGCTCGTCAGGGCTCGATCCGCGCCCCTCAGATGACCGGTGGTGGCATCGTCCACGGACCGACCCCGCGCAGCTACGACCAGCGCACCCCGAAGAAGATGATTGCCGCCGCGCTCAAGGGTTCACTCTCTGACCGCGCCCGTGGTGACCGTCTGCACGTGGTGACCGCGCTGTTCTCGTCCGAGACGCCCAGCACCAAGGGCGCCATCACGCTGCTCACCCAGATCGCCAGCAGCAAGCACGTGCTGGTCGTCCTCGAGCGCACCGACGAGATGACTCTCCGCAGCATCCGCAACCTCCCGACGGTGCACGTGCTGTCGTGGGACCAGCTGAATGCCTACGACGTTCTCGTCTCTGACGACATCGTCTTCACCAAGGGCGCGTTTGACGCGTTCGTGGCGCACAAGACCAAGAAGGAAGAGGTGTCCGCATAATGGCTACCCCGATTCAAAAGGACCCCCGCGACGTCATCATCGCTCCGGTCGTCTCTGAAAAGAGCTACGGCCTGATCGACGAGGGCAAGTACACCTTCATCGTGGACCCGCGTTCGAACAAGACCGAAATCAAGCTGGCGATCGAGAAGATCTTCAAGGTTGAGGTTGCGTCGATCAACACCATGAACCGCATCGGCAAGACTCGCCGTACCAAGTTCGGCATGGGTAAGCGCAAGGACACCAAGCGTGCCATCGTCACGCTCAAGTCCGGTTCCATCGACATCTTCACGGCCGTCGGCTAAGCGGCCAGGACTAGAGGAATAAGAAATGGCTATTCGTAAGTACAAGCCCACGACCCCCGGTCGTCGCGGTTCATCTGTTGCGGACTTCGCAGAGATCACCCGTTCGACGCCCGAGAAGTCGCTGCTTCGTCCGCTGTCCAAGACCGGTGGTCGTAACAACCAGGGTCGCATCACGACGCGTCACATCGGTGGTGGCCACAAGCGCCAGTACCGCGTGATCGACTTCCGTCGTAACGACAAAGACGGTGTCAACGCCAAGGTCGCTCACATTGAGTACGACCCCAACCGCACGGCGCGCATCGCGTTGCTGCACTTCATGGACGGCTCCAAGCGCTACATCATTGCGCCGAACAAGCTGAACCAGGGCGACATCGTCGAGTCGGGTGCCGGTGCTGACATCAAGCCCGGCAACAACCTGCCGCTGAAGAACATCCCCACCGGTACCATCATTCACGCCATCGAGATCCGTCCGGGTGGTGGCGCCAAGCTGGCCCGCTCCGCCGGAGTGTCGGTTCGCCTGGTCGCGAAGGATGGCATCTACGCCCAGCTGCGCCTGCCGTCCGGAGAAATCCGTAACGTCGACGCTCGCTGCCGCGCCACGATCGGTGAGGTCGGCAACGCCGAGCAGTCGAACATCAACTGGGGCAAGGCCGGCCGGATGCGCTGGAAAGGCGTTCGCCCGACCGTTCGTGGTGTTGCCATGAACCCGGTCGACCACCCGCACGGTGGTGGTGAGGGTAAGACGTCCGGTGGACGTCACCCCGTCAGCCCCTGGGGCCAGAAGGAAGGGCGCACCCGCCACCCGAACAAGGAAAGCGACAAGCTCATTGTTCGTCGCCGTACCGTCGGCAAGAAGCGTAAGTAGGAGTAGACGATGCCAAGAAGTCTTAAGAAGGGCCCCTTCGTTGACGACCACCTGCTTCGCAAGGTTGTCAAGGCGAATGAAGCCTCAAGCAAGAACGTAATCAAGACCTGGTCGCGCCGTTCGATGATCATCCCCGACATGCTCGGGCACACCATCGCGGTTCACGACGGTCGCAAGCACATCCCGGTGTTCGTCACCGAGAGCATGGTTGGGCACAAACTCGGCGAGTTTGCTCCCACCCGCACCTTCCGTGGTCACGTGAAGGATGACAAGAAGGGTCGTCGCCGCTAACGCGGTGACGTGAAGGAGGAGAAATGGTGGAGTCGATCGCACGCGTGCGTCATATCCGCGTTACCGCCCAGAAGGCCCGTCGCGTTGTCAACCTGATTCGTGGCAAGCAGGCGCACGAAGCGCTGGGAATTCTCAAGTTCGCGCCGCAGGGCGCGTCCGACCCCGTGTACAAGCTGGTCGAATCGGCCATCGCGAACGCACGGGTCAAGGCCGATGCTGCGAACGAGTTCCTGGACGAACAGGATCTGTTCATCTCCCAGGCATTCGTCGACGAGGGCACGACGCTCAAGCGTTTCCAGGCCCGCGCACAGGGTCGCGCATTCCAGATCAAGAAGCGTACGAGCCACATCACTGTTGTGCTCGCCACTCCTGAGGAGGGTACGAAGTAATGGGTCAGAAAGTAAACCCGTATGGCTTCCGTCTGGGAATCACGACCGACCACGTGTCGCGTTGGTTCTCTGACAGCACGAAGCCGGGCCAGCGTTACAGCGACTTCGTCGCTGAAGACGTCAAGATCCGCCGCCTGTTGAGCACCAGCCTCGACCGCGCCGGCGTGTCCCGCATCGAGATCGAGCGCACCCGCGATCGTGTCCGTGTCGACATTCACACCGCCCGTCCGGGCATCGTGATCGGTCGTCGCGGCGCGGAAGCAGAGCGCATCCGGTCCGACCTTGAAAAGCTCACCGCCAAGCAGATCCAGCTGAACATCCTCGAGGTCAAGAACCCCGAGCAGGATGCACAGCTCGTCGCGCAGGGCATTGCAGAGCAGCTCTCCGCTCGTGTGGCTTTCCGCCGCGCGATGCGTAAGGGCCTGCAGGGCGCCCAGCGCGCCGGCGCCAAGGGTGTTCGCATCCAGGTGTCCGGTCGTCTCGGTGGCGCTGAGATGAGCCGTTCGGAGTTCTACCGCGAAGGTCGTGTGCCGCTGCACACCCTGCGCGCGAACATCGACTACGGCTTCTACGAAGCCAAGACCACCTTCGGCCGCATCGGCGTGAAGGTCTGGATCTACAAGGGCGACATCACCAACAAGGAACTCGCTCGTGAGCAGGCCAACGCTAAGTCGTCCCGCCCCGAGCGTCGTGACGACCGTCCCCGCCGTGCGCCTCGCGCAGAGGGCGCGGCTCCGGTTGCAGCAGGAGTTGAGGCTAAATAATGTTGATTCCCCGCAGAGTTAAGCACCGCAAGCAGCACCACCCCGGCCGTACCGGCCACGCAACCGGTGGTACCACTGTTTCGTTCGGCGAGTATGGCATTCAGGCCCTCACCCCCGCGTACGTGACCAACCGTCAGATCGAGTCCGCTCGTATCGCCATGACGCGTCACATCAAGCGTGGCGGCAAGGTCTGGATCAACATCTACCCGGACCGCCCGCTCACCAAGAAGCCTGCCGAAACCCGCATGGGTTCCGGTAAGGGTTCGGTCGAGTGGTGGGTCGCGAACGTCAAGCCGGGCCGCGTGCTCTTCGAGCTTTCCGGTGTCTCTGACACCGTTGCTCGCGAAGCGCTCACCCGTGCAATTCACAAGCTGCCCCTCAAGGCACGCATCATCAAGCGCGAGGAGGGCGACGCATAATGGCGATCGGATCCAAGGAGCTCGCCTCAGTCGAGCTCGACACCTTTGAAAACGAACGACTGTTCGACGAGCTGAAGAAGGCCAAGGAAGAGCTGTTCAACCTGCGCTTCCAGTCGGCCACCGGCCAGCTCGAAAGCCACGGCCGCCTTCGCGCGGTCAAGCGGGACATTGCACGCATCTACACGGTTCTCCGTGAGCGCGAGCTGGGCATTCGTGCCACTCCCGTCGCAGTCGAGGCTCCGGCCAAGGCTGAGAAGAAGACGACCAAGAAGGCCAAGGCCAAGGACGCATCCACGGATGCTCCCGAGGCTGACGCCGTCGAGACGAAGGAGGCCTAATCATGGCGAAGACTGACGAAACGGTCGTCCCCGCCGAGGCTCTCGTGCGCGGCTACCGCAAGACGATGCGTGGTTACGTGACCAGCGACAAGATGGATAAGACCATCGTTGTCGAGGTCGAAGACCGCGTGAAGCACCCCCTATACGGCAAGGTCATCCGCCGTACGTCCAAGCTGAAGGTTCACGACGAGGCGAACACCGCCGGCGTCGGCGACCTGGTCCTGATCAGCGAAACTCGCCCGCTGAGCGCTACCAAGCGCTTCCGCCTGGTCGAGATTCTCGAGAAGGCCAAGTAAGCCTCGCGCTTACTTGATAGAAGGAGTTAGAAAGTGCTTCAGCAAGAATCACGACTCAAAGTTGCCGACAACACCGGTGCCAAGGTCCTGTTGACGATCCGCGTTCTCGGTGGCTCCGGCCGTCGTTACGCCGGACTGGGTGACGTTATCGTCGCCACCGTCAAGGACGCCATCCCGGGCGGCAACGTCAAGAAGGGTGACGTCGTCAAAGCCGTCATCGTTCGCGTCAAAAAGCAGACCCGTCGTCCAGACGGCTCGTACATCAAGTTCGATGAGAACGCCGCAGTGATCTTGAAGGCTGACGGAGACCCCCGTGGTACCCGTATCTTCGGACCGGTCGGTCGCGAACTCCGCGACAAGAAGTTCATGAAGATCATTTCGTTGGCACCGGAGGTTATCTAAATCATGGCCAGAATCAAGAAGGGTGACCTCGTAGAGGTCATCACCGGCCGCACCCAGGCTCGCGGCGGAGACCGTGGCAAGCAGGGTCGTGTGCTCGAGGTACAGGTCGAGAAGAACCGCGTCCTGATCGAAGGAATCAACTTCGTCAAGAAGCACGTTCGCGTCGGCCAGACCCAGCGCGGCTCCAAGACCGGCGGCATCGAGACTGTGGAAGCATCGATTCACGCTTCCAACGTCGCGCTCGTCGACCCGGAGACCAAGAAGCCGACCAAGGTCGGGTTCCGTCTCGAAGAGGTAACGAAGGACGGCGTCACCAAGACGGTCCGCGTTCGTTACGCCAAGAAGTCAGGTAAGGACCTCTAATGACTGACATCGCAACCGAGGGCGCAAAGCCCGTCGTTCTGCCGCGTCTCAAGCAGAAGTATCGCGAAGAGATCTCCCTGCAGCTCGCCAAGGACCTGGGTTTCACCAACGTCCACCAGGTACCCAACCTGACGAAGATCATCGTCAACATGGGTGTCGGCGAGGCAGCACGCGACGGCAAGATCATGGATGGCGCCGTCGCCGACCTCACCAAGATCACCGGCCAGAAGCCGCAGGTCACCAAGGCACGCAAGTCCATCGCGCAGTTCAAACTGCGTGAAGGACAGCCCATTGGCACGCACGTCACACTTCGTGGCGACCGCATGTGGGAGTTCCTCGACCGGCTGCTCAGCCTCGCCCTGCCCCGTATCCGCGACTTCCGCGGCCTCTCGGACAAGCAGTTCGACGGCGCCGGCAACTACACGTTCGGTCTCACGGAGCAGGTCATGTTCCACGAGATCGACCAGGACCGGATCGACCGTGTTCGCGGTATGGACATCACTGTTGTGACGACCGCCAAGAACAACGACGAGGGTCGCGCGCTGCTCAAGGCGCTCGGCTTCCCGTTCAAGACGGCCGAGAACTCCTAAACTAGCTTTACCCCGGGGGCCGGACAACCGTTCGGCCCCCTCCACCACCACAGGTCGTCATCCGTGTAACGGGTGCACGAAACCAGGCGAGAAAGGCACCACAAATGACAATGACAGATCCGGTCGCAGATATGCTGACCAGACTGCGCAACGCTAACTCGGCGTACCACGACACAGTGTCGATGCCGCACAGCAAGCTCAAGGCGCACATCGCAGACATCCTCAAGGCACAGGGTTACATCTCTGCCTGGGACGTCAAGGATGCAGAGGTCGGAAAGACCCTCACGCTGAACCTCAAGTTCGGCCCCAACCGCGAGCGTTCCATCGTCGGCATCAAGCGGGTTTCCAAGCCCGGCCTGCGCGTGTACGCAAAGTCGACTGAGATCCCCACGGTTCTCGGCGGCCTCGGCGTTGCCATCCTGTCCACCTCCAGCGGTCTGCTCACCGACCGCCAGGCTGAGAAGAAGGGCGTAGGCGGAGAAGTTCTCGCCTACGTGTGGTAGCCGACAATGTCACGTATTGGAAGACTTCCGATCGAGATCCCCGCGGGTGTCACGGTCGAAGCTAACGGCCAGGCCGTTAGCGTCAAGGGTCCGAAGGGTGAGCTCGCGCTCACCGTCGCCAACCCCATCGAGGTTCAGGTCACCGATGGCCAGGTTCTGGTCACGCGTCCCGACGACGAGCGCGCTTCGCGTTCGCTGCACGGACTGACCCGTACCCTGATCGCCAACCAGATCATCGGCGTCACCGTGGGTTACACCAAGGGACTCGAGATCGTCGGTACCGGTTACCGCGTTGCGCAGAAGGGCACCTCCGTTGAGTTCGCCCTTGGCTTCTCGCACCCGGTCCTCATTGAGCCGCCCGTTGGTATCTCCCTGACCGTCGAGGGCGTTAACAAGCTCACGGTCAGCGGTATCGACAAGCAGGCCGTCGGTGAGGTTGCCGCAAACATCCGTAAGATTCGCAAGCCTGAGCCCTACAAGGGTAAGGGTGTGCGTTACGCCGGCGAGATTGTTCGCCGCAAGGCCGGAAAGAGTGGTAAGTAACCATGGGTCTCGGAACTAGAGGAAAAAGCAAGTCGGCTGCCCGCGGACGCAGGCACGCACGTCTTCGCAAGAAGATCGAGGGGACCGCGCTTCGTCCGCGTCTCGTCGTCACCCGCTCGGCTCGCCACGTATTCGTGCAGGTCGTTGACGACAGCAAGGGTTTCACCCTCGCGTCGGCGTCGACTCTCGAAACCGGTCTGCGCACCTTCGATGGTGACAAGACCGCCAAGGCGCACAAGGTCGGCGAGCTCGTCGCCGAGCGCGCCAAAGCCGCCGGTATCGAAGCCGTCGTATTTGACCGTGGTGGCAGCAAGTACGCAGGACGCGTCGCAGCCATCGCCGAAGGAGCCCGAAAGGGAGGGTTGGACCTGTGAGCACTGAATCCAGTAGCACCGCAGCAGCGAAGGAAGCTGACGTCGTCACTGAAGTTCCGGTGGAAACCGCAGCTTCGACCACGCCGCCGCAGAACGAGCCTCGTGAGGCTCGCCGTGGTGGCCGTGAGCGCAGCCCGAACCGTGAGCGCGGAAGCCGTGACGCCGAGAAGAGCCAGTTCCTCGAGCGCGTCGTCACGATCAACCGTGTTTCCAAGGTCGTCAAGGGTGGTCGTCGCTTCAGCTTCACCGCTCTGGTCGTCGTCGGAGACGGTAACGGCCTGGTAGGCGTTGGTTACGGTAAGGCCCGCGAGGTCCCGACCGCAATCAGCAAGGGCGTCGAGGAAGCGAAGAAGAACTTCTTCCGCGTTCCCCGCGTCGGCCTGACCATCCCGCACCCCGTTCAGGGTGAAGCAGCTGCCGGAGTCGTTCTTCTCCGTCCGGCCGCAGCAGGTACCGGCGTTATCGCCGGTGGCCCGGTGCGCGCCGTACTCGAATGCGCCGGCATCCACGACGTTCTGAGCAAGTCGCTCGGTTCGTCGAACACCATCAACATCGTGCACGCCACGGTGGAGGCCCTGCACCAGCTCGAAGAGCCTCGTGCAGTCGCGGCTCGCCGTGGCCTTCCCTACGAAGACGTGGCTCCGGCCCGTTTTCTGCGTGCCGACGCGGCTGCAGCAGCAGCCGCCGCAAGCGCGAAGGCAGGTGCCTAATGGCTCAGCTGAAGATTACGCAGATCAAGTCCAAAATTAGTGAGAAGCAGAACCAGCGCGACACACTGCGCAGCCTGGGCCTGCGTCGCATTGGCGCCGTCACGATCCGCGAGGACAACTCGCAGAACCGTGGCTACGTCAACACCGTTGCTCACCTTGTGAAGGTCGAGGAGATTGACTAATGGCTGACGAGAAGGAAGCTACCGAGAAGGTAGCAACCAAGCCCGCCGCTAAGAAGGCCGCCGCCCCCAAGGCGACGACCACGAAGGCTGCTGCAGCCAAGGCTCCGGCCAAGACTGTTGCCGCTAAGAAGGCCGCCGCGCCGACTGAGCCCACTGAGGTCCGTCCGCAGGTACTGAAGGTGCACCACCTTCGTCCCGCGCCCGGATCGAAGAAGGACAAGCAGCGCGTTGGCCGTGGTGAAGGATCCAAGGGTAAGACCGCGGGTCGTGGAACCAAGGGCACCAAGGCGCGCTACACCGTGCGTATCGGCTTCGAGGGTGGGCAGATGCCGCTGCACATGCGCACCCCGAAGCTGCGCGGGTTCAAGAACCCGTTCCGCGTCGAGTACCAGGTTGTAAACCTGGAGCGCCTCGCCGAGCTGTACCCGACCGGCGGCGATGTAACCATCGCTTCGCTGGTCGCCAAGGGTGCCGTTCGCGACAACGAGAAGGTCAAGGTTCTCGGCAATGGTGACATTGCGGTTAAGCTGACTGTTGCAGTCGATAAGGTCTCCCGCTCAGCAGAGCAGAAGATCGTCGCAGCAGGTGGCTCGATCAAGTAGTAAGACCCGTAGACGAGATCGAGCTTGTCGAGCCTGCCCAGCGATTAAAGCGCTGGTGCTGACTCGGCAAGCTCGTTCTTTGTTACTAACTGGAGGCCTTTTTTGTTTAGCGCCATTGCGCGGATATTCCGCACGCCGGACCTTCGTAAGAAGATCGGGTTCACCCTGGGCATCGTCGCCCTGTTCCGTCTGGGCTCGTTCATCCCCGCCCCGTTCGTGGACTTCGGCAACGTGCAAGCCTGTCTTGCAGCGAACCAGGGAACGAGCGGCCTCTACGAGCTCGTGAACCTGTTCAGCGGTGGCGCCCTGCTGCAGCTGTCAGTCTTCGCGCTGGGGATCATGCCGTACATCACGGCCTCCATCATCGTGCAGCTGCTGCGCGTGGTGATTCCACACTTCGAGACCCTCTACAAGGAGGGTGCGGCGGGCCAGTCCAAGCTCACGCAGTACACCCGGTACCTCACCATCGCCCTGGGCATCCTGCAGTCGACCACGCTGATCACCGTGGCCCGCAGCGGCGCCCTGTTCGGCACCTCGGCCTCCTCCGAGTGCTCCCAGCTGCTCACCAACGACGCCTGGTACGCCATCATGCTGATGGTCATCACCATGACCGCCGGTACCGGCGTGATCATGTGGATGGGTGAGATGATCACCGAGCGCGGCATCGGCAACGGAATGTCGCTGCTGATCTTCACGTCGATCGCTGCCCAGTTCCCCAACTCGCTGATCTCCATCGCCCAGCAGAAGGGCATCGAGATCTTCCTGGTCGTCCTCGCGATCGGCCTCGTGGTCGTAGCGGGTGTGGTTTTCGTCGAACAGTCGCAGCGCCGCATCCCGGTGCAGTACGCCAAGCGCATGGTGGGTCGCCGTACCTACGGCGGCAACAACACCTACATCCCGATCAAGGTGAACATGGCCGGCGTTGTGCCCGTCATCTTCGCATCGTCGCTGCTGTACCTGCCGGCCCTGATCGCCCAGTTCAACCAGCCCGCCGCCGGCGAGACGCCGCAGGCCTGGGTCACCTGGGTCACCAACAACCTCACCCAGGGCAGCCACCCGCTGTACATGGCGTTCTACTTCCTGCTCATCGTGGGCTTCACCTACTTCTACGTCGCGATCACCTTCAACCCTGAAGAGGTCGCCGACAACATGAAGAAGTACGGCGGCTTCATCCCCGGCATCCGTGCCGGCCGGCCCACCGCCGAGTACCTCGACTACGTGCTCACCCGCGTGACTCTGCCCGGTGCCCTCTACCTCGGCCTCATCGCGCTGATCCCGCTGATCGCGTTCTCGCTGATCGGCGCCGACCAGAACTTCCCGTTCGGTGGCGCCAGCCTCCTGATCATCGTCGGCGTCGGCCTGGAGACGGTCAAGCAGATCGACTCCCAGCTGCAACAGCGCCACTACGAAGGGCTCCTGCGATGACCCGTCTTCTCGTGATCGGACCCCCCGGGGCCGGCAAGGGCACTCAGGCCGTGCGCCTGGCCGAAGCCTTCGGCATTCCCGCCATCTCCACCGGCGATATCTTCCGTCACAACGTGAAGACCGAAACCGAGCTGGGCCTGAAGGTCAAGGCGTTCATCGAGGCCGGCAAGTACGTGCCCGACTCGCTGACCAACGAGATCGTCGCCGACCGCCTCCAGGAGCCGGATGCCCGTGGTGGTTTCCTGCTCGACGGCTACCCGCGCACCACCGACCAGGTGCTCGAGCTCGACCGCCTGCTCGACGCCGAAGGCACCTCGCTCGACGCCGTGGTGCAGATCGTCGCGGACACCGACGAGGTCGTCGCCCGGCTGCTCAAACGGGCCGCCGAGCAGGGCCGCGCGGATGACACCGCCGAGGTCATCCGGCACCGTCTCGACGTCTACGAAGAGCAGACCGCACCGCTCATCGACCTGTACGTCAAGCGCGGCGTCGTGGTCACCATCGACGGCCTCGGTGCCGTCGACCAGGTCACCGACCGTATCGTGGCCGCGCTGGCCGAACGCGGTCTGCACGCCGTCGGTCCCACCGACGCCGTGGCGGCATCCGTCTAGATTTGCTGTGATGGGGCGTCGGCTTCGGTCGGCGCCCTTTCGTTTTCTCACCCGGGCGCTCTCCGGCGCCGGCTCCGTACGACGACTTAGTTTGCAGGTATGACCGTGGCCCTTCGCCGCTCCATCTACAAGTCCCCGGCGCAGATGCGCCTGATGCTGGCCCCCGGCCTGGCGACCGCTGCGTCGCTCGTGGCGGCGCGGGAAGCCATGCAGGTGGGCGTCACTACCCTCGAGCTGGATGCCGCCGCTGAGGCGGCCATCGTGGCGCTGGGCGGCCGGCCCAACTTCAAGCTCGAGCAGGGCTACTTCCACACGGTGTGCGCCTCGGTGAACGACGACGTGGTGCACGGCATCCCCAATGGTCGAGTGCTCGGTGCCGGCGACATCGTGTCAATCGACAGTGGCGCGATCATCGACGGCTGGAACGGCGACGCGGCATTCACCTTCGTGCTGCCGGACCCGTCGCGGCCCGAGCTCGTCGCCGAGCGCGAGGAACTCTCGCGGGTGACCGAGCAGTCGCTCTGGCATGGCATCGCCCGCCTGGCCGAGGCGCGGCACCTCAACGAGGTCGGCGAGGCCATCGAGGACTACATCGAATCGCAAGGCAGCTACGGGATCCTCACCGACTACGTGGGCCACGGCATCGGCAAGTCGATGCACGAGGCACCGCCGGTGTTCAACTACCGGGTGCGCCAGAAGGGCCCGGACGTGAAGCCCGGCCTGGTCGTGGCGATCGAGCCGATGGTGGTGCTCGGCGACATCGAGACCTACACCCGTGACGACGACTGGACCGTCGCCACCAGCGACGGCAAGGCGGCCGCGCACTGGGAGCACAGCGTCGCCGTGCACAAGGACGGCATCTGGGTGCTCACCGCCGAAGACGGCGGCGCCGCGGGCCTGGCCCAGTTCGGCATCACCCCCACCCCGCCGGCCTAGCCTCCCTCGCGTCTCGTAACTGTGCCCGAAGCGGACATTTGCGCCCGGTACGCCGGCCGCACTTGTCCGCTTCGGGACCAGTTGGTGGGCTAAATCGCGTTGGGCAGGGTGGCCCGGATGGCGGCTGCGAGGTGCGCCGGGACCAAGCGGGCCACCGCGGCGGGGCCGTCGGCTCGCAGGAGCAGCGGGGTCGTGACGAGGGCGATGGCGAGCTTTGCCGCATCCTGCCCGTTGTAGCCCGACTGAATCTCGCCTCGGGCCATCGCGCGGTCGAGGATCGCCGCGATGTGCGTCTCGGTGGCACCGACGATTTCGCGCTCGATGATCTCCGCGATGGCGGGGTCGTGCGCGGCCTGGCCGACCAGGGACTTGAGTACGATGCCGAGGTCGCCGCTGAGCGCGGTGATCTTGTTGCCGAGGAGCGCGGTCAGGTCGCCATCGAGCGAACCGGTGTCGTCGCCACTGAGATAGTCGGCCACGATCGTGCGGGCAGCGGAAGCGACGAGCTCTTCCTTGGTAGCCCACCGGCGGTACAGCGACGCCGTGGAGACCCCGGCCCGCCGAGCGATGGCCGAGGTGGTGAGGGCGCCGTAGCCGTGCTCGGCCAGCAGCAGGGTAGTGGCGGCGACCACGGCGTCGTCGACCCTGGCATCCATCGGGCGGCCGCGGGGGACTGCGGTGATCATCGGGCCGGGGTGGCGGGCTGGGGTGCGGCGGGCGCATCCGCGCCGGGCAGGTGCTCGCGCAGGTGCTGGGTTTGCAGGTTGGCCACCTGGGCCTTGGTGCAGCGGCCGTAGGTGGGGTGCGGCTGGAGGTCGCCGGTGAAGGCGACGAGCGCGTTCACCGCGGTGCGGAGCACGGCGACAGCGGCAAGGTCGGGCATTGCGGGGTCGAGCTCCGGGGCGCCGGAGACCGGGGCAGAGAGGTTGTGCCGCATGGCTCCGCGACGCAGGAAGAGGTGCTTGACGGCTCGGCCCACCGTGACCCGCAGTGAGACGGGCGCGAGGTGCGGGTAGCCCGTCATGGAGTAGCCGATGCTCTGCGCCGCAGGCTGCGCGGTTTCGGAGAAACTGTACGTGCCGCGGGGGCTGAGCAGGGCCGCCCCCGAACCCTGCTGGCGCACCCGCGACTCGAGGGTGTCGACGAAGGTGACGAGTGCGGCGAGCGACGAGGGCGCATCCGGGATATCAGTGGAAGAAGTGAACGGTGAGGACATGCACTCGAAAATACTCCCTTTAAGAAACGAAAGCGAACTGTTTCGTAATAGGCTGTCGGCATGACCTCTAGTCTCGCATCCGCCGACCCGACCGTCGTGAACCTACCGACCGGCGCACCCACTGACACGGCCGTAGTTGCGGTGCAGCGGATGCGCGACGGTTTCGACTCCGGCCGCACCCGGCCGGTCGCCTGGCGGCGCGCTCAGCTGCGCGCGTTACGCCGGCTGCTGGTGGAGAACCGGGCGGAGCTGCGGGACGCCCTGTACGCCGACCTGCGGAAGAGCCCGACCGAGGCCGACCTCACCGAAATCGGTATTCTGGTGCGCGAGATCGACCACACCCTCAAGCATCTCGGGCGCTGGCTGCGGCCGCGCCGGGTGCCGGTGCCGCTGGTGGTGCTGCCCTCCACCGCGCAGATCGTGCGCGAACCGCTGGGCGTGGTGACCGTGATCGCGCCGTGGAACTACCCGGTTCAGTTGCTGTTTGCGCCGCTGATCGGAGCTCTGGCCGCCGGCAATACCGTTGTACTCAAGCCGAGCGAACTGGCCGTGGCCACGTCTTCGTTGATCGCCCGGTTGGTGCCGACATACCTCGACCGCGACGCCGTGGCCGTGGTCGAAGGCGGAGTGCCCGAGACTACCGAGCTGCTCGCCCAGCGGGTGGACCATATCTTCTATACCGGCAACGGCACGGTGGGGCGGATCGTGCTGCGGGCCGCCGCGTTGCATCTCACCCCGGTCACCCTGGAGCTCGGCGGGAAGTCGCCGGTGTGGGTGGACGACACCGCCGACCTGGCCAGCGCAGCTCGGCGGATCGCCTGGGGTCGCTTCGTGAACGCCGGGCAGACGTGCGTGGCGCCGGACTACCTGCTGACCACCCCCGCGGTGGCGGCGCGGCTGGAGCCGCTGCTGGTGAGCGCGATCGCCGAGCTGTACGGCGCCGACCCGCGGGCGAGCAGAGACTACGGCCGCATTGTCAATGACCGGCAGTTCAACCGGTTGGCCGGGATGCTCGACCAGGGTCGTCTGGTGACCGGCGGGCTGGTGGACGCGGCCGAGCTCTATATCGCCCCGACAATTCTCGCCGACGTGGACGTGGCCTCACCGGTGATGACCGAGGAGATCTTCGGGCCGATCCTGCCGATCGTGACGGTGTCGGGACTGGACGAGGCGATCGCGTTCATCACCGCGCGGGAGAAGCCGCTCGCGCTGTACGCGTTCACCCGCAGCCGTGCGGTGCCGCGGGCCCTGCTCACACGAACGTCCTCCGGCGGGGTAGGGCTCGGGGCGCCGATGTCGCACCTCGCGGTTCCCGGCCTGCCGTTTGGCGGGGTGGGTGCCAGCGGCATGGGCAGCTACCACGGGGAGCGGTCGGTGGCCCAGTTCAGTCATGAGAAGTCGGTGCTGCGTACGCCGGCGCATCCGGATGTGCTCGGCCTGGTGGCCGCGCCGTACGTGCGCCGCCGTACCCGTCTCGTGCGCCGCCTGGTCTCCACCCTCCGCCCCTAAGCTCCCTCGCCCCGACCGACAGCCCTGGCTAACTGTTGCCCATGCGGACAATTGCGCCCGGTGTGCCGGGCGCATTTGTCCGTTTCGGTAACAGTTGGCCGTGGAGCGGGAGAACGAGCGGGGCTAGGCGTCCATGACGTGGACCAGCTCGTCGATGAAGGACGCGAAGTCGACGGAGCGCTTGATCAAGCGCTGCACCTCGAGGCGGTCGGAGAACACCTCCACGAACTGGTCGAAGACCGCCTGGAAGGTGCTGCGGCCGGCGGCGCTGAAGGCGATCAGTGCGACCACGTTCACCCGGTTGTCGCCCCAGTCCATCGGGGCGTCGTTGATCACGATGGCGATCGAGGTCTGCTGGGCGCTCATCGCCATGGCGTGCGGCACGGCGAGGTTGTCGGTGAACGCGGTGGATGACATCAGCTCCCGCTCGATGGCGCCGTCCACGTAGCTCTGATCGATGATGCCCCGCGCCATCATGCGCTCGCCCAGCGCGGTGATCATCGCCGTCTCGTCCGGGGCGTAGAAGTTGCGCGAGAACAGAGACTCGTCGAAGAACTGCAGCAGGTCGTCCTTCAGACGCGCGCGCCGGCGCATCCGTCGCACCCGGCTGGCCTGCTGGCGGATGCGGTCGATGTCGTTCTGAGTGAGGAACGGCTGGATCACAATGACCCCGTCGGCGTGCAACTGCGGGTCGATGGTGGTGAGCACCAGATCGGCGTCGAGAGCGTCCCAGTCCACATCGGAACGGGTGATCACCGCGACGACCTCGAGGTCGTCGCCGAGCACCCGTTCGATGCGTTCGCGCAGCAGCACGTGCATGTCGTAGTAGTTGGGGCACACTATCGCGCAGGTCACCAGCTCCACCCGGCGCACCTGCTGCTCGAGATGCGCGCCCACGTGCATGGCGATGTAGGCGATCTCGTCGTCGTTGATCACGATCTGCTCGGCGCGCTGCAGTTGGCTGGCGATGTACACGGCCAGCTCGTAGATCAGCGGGTACGAGGTCTTGATCGACCGGGTGAGCGGGTTGCGGGAGTACGACTTGTCGTGTGCCCGGTTGATCAGGTTGCGCACGTGCAGGGTCAGCCGCACGATGAAGTCGTCGTCGTCGAGGTCGACGAGGTACTCCCGGCTGGCCCGGTCCACGATGGCGCGCATCATCGCGAGCTCCTCCGGCCGCACGTAGCTTTCGATGAGGGTCTCGGCCGGCTGGTCGTGGCCGGGGGTGATCACCCGGGTGGTCAGCAGGAACGCCAGATAAGCGAGGTCACCGCTGCCCAGGCGCACGTCGAAGTGCTTCGTGATCAGGCCGGACAACGAGGTGGCGAGCTCTGACGGCGGTTCGGCGACGGCCGGCGCGGGGGAGAGGTGCTTTGTGACCCTGTCGATCGCGATGGCCACGTGCAGCAACACATTGTTGATGCCGTACTCGTTGACGAAGTAGCCCTGGCCGTCGAGCAGCTCGATGAGGTCGGTCTTGAACGCGCCCAGGCTGTCGGCGCCGGCCTGCCCGGAGGTGAACTCGCGCTGGATGGTCTCCAGGTCGATCATGCCGCGGGCGCTCTCCTCGCGGAACATCCGGCTGAGCAGCCGGCGCCGGTCGGTCTCCGCGCCGGTGAGGGTGACCACGCTGCCGTGCCGCACCAGGGTCAGGCCGCTGTCGGGCAGCATCAGCCGCACCCGGGCCAGGTCGGCCTCCACCGTGGAGTCGCTGACGAAGTTCTCCGCGGCCAGCTCGTAGACGTCCAGCCCGGCGGGCGATTCGGTGAGCCGCCGCACCAGGCTGGACAGCCGTTGCTGCGGGGTGTCCGCATCCGTTTCGCGCGGCTTGGACCGGTGCTGGGCGGTGAAGCTGGCGAACTCGTCGCGGTTGAGCCTGTAGCCGGCGGTGCCGGATTCGATGACGGTGAGCGGATGCGCGGCCGCCTTCACCGCCGTGACATAGCTGCGCACACTGCGCGGGGTAACCCCCAGGCGGTCAGCAAGTTCGCCTGCCGTGATCCAGCTGGATGTCTGGGACAGGAAGTCCAGCATCCGCGTCTGTTTATCACTCATCGTGCGCAACTCCATCGTCTCAAGAGTAGTCAAGCAGAGTGCGAGCCCGGCACGGTAGGACCCCGACGTGTTTCCGCACCCTGCGGAAAAGGGTCTGGTGGCGCCGCAAGTCCGAAGAGAGGACAGTAAGTGTTGAATTCAAAGATCGATGAAAGGAAAGAATCAATGAAGATTCTCATCGTGTGTGGTGCCGGAGCGTCCAGCGCATTCGTGGCGCACAGGCTGCGGGTCACCGGCAAGGAACGTGGGCTCACCCTCGCGGTCGTCGCCGGTAGCGAAGGGGATCTCCCGTCCTCGCTCGACACCATTGACGTACTCCTGGTCGGTCCCCACCTCGCCCCCCGCTTCGAGCGCATCAGCGCCCAAGCGAAAGAGCGCGGCGTGGGCGTGGCACTGCTGCCCGACTCGGTGTTCTCGGCGCGTGACGGCGTCGTGGCACTTGATCTGGCCGTGGATGCCGAACACGAACGGTCGTGGGTCTGACTTCGCAGGTCACCCGCACCGTTCCATCCGTTATTTGTTGTGCCGGCCGCCGCCGGCTGCCCGCACGAAGCCGGGACCTCGACTGAGGCCCCGGTGACACTCCCGCACGTTGGAAAGGCAGGCGCGACACATGGTCGAACGCACCGTACAGATCGGATCGACGCACGGGCTGCACGCGCGCCCCGCGAAACTCTTCACGAAGGCCGCCGCCGCCGCGGGAACCCCGGTCACCCTGCAGAAGGGCGACGGCAAGCCGGTCAATGCCGCCAGCATCCTCGGCGTCATCTCGCTGGGCATCAACCACGGTGACAGCGTCACCCTCGCCACCGACGGCGACAATGCCGACACCGTGCTCGACGGCCTCGTCGAGCTCCTCCTCACCGACCACGACGCCTAGGCGGGACGCGCACATGATTGAGCTTCAGGGCATCGGGATCGGCCAGGGCGTCGCCATCGGCCGGGTCCTGCGCATGCCCGCACCGTTGCCGGAGCCGCTCAGCACCCGCAGCACCCTCGACCCGGATGCCGAACTGACCCGGGCGACCGCGTCGATGCACACCGTCGCCGAAGACCTCGAAGCCCGGGGCGAACGCGCCGGCGGCACCGCCCAGGAGGTGCTCGAGGCCCAGGCCATGATGGCTGAGGACCCCACCCTCCTCGAGGAGGTCACCGCCCGGCTGCACAAGCACCAGACCGCTGAACGCGCCGTGTTCGAGGCCTTCGCCGTCTTCCGCGACCAGATGCTGGCCCTCGGCGGCTACCTTGGTGAGCGCGCCGCCGACCTCGACGACGTGGCCCAGCGGGTCATCGCGGACCTCGGCGGCCTGCCCGCGCCGGGTGTGCCGGACCCCGAAGAGCCCTTCGTGCTCGTCGCCCACGACCTCGCCCCCGCCGACACGGCCCTGCTCAACCTCGACAAGGTGCTCGGCCTGATCACCATCGACGGTGGACCCACCTCGCACACCGCCATCCTGGCCCGGGAGAAGTCGATCACCGCGATCGTGGGCACCCACGCCGCCGCGCAGCTCGCCGACGGCGACGAGGTCATCATCGACGCCGCCAACGGCATCGTGCTCGTGGCCCCCACCGCGAAGCAGCTCGCAGAGGCCCGCGCCCGCATCGCCGCCCGCGAAGCCCGCGCGCTGGCCCCGATCGGCCCCGGCCGGCTCAAGGACGGCACGCCTGTGCCGCTGCTGGCCAACCTCGGTTCGGCGGATGGCGCCGCCAAGGCCGTCGCCCTCGGCGCCGAAGGTGTGGGCCTGTTCCGCACCGAGTTCCTCTTCCTCGACTCCACCTCCGCGCCCACAGTGACGCAGCAGCGTGAGCAGTACGAGCGGATGCTGCGCGCCTTCCCCGGCCAGAAGGTCGTGGTGCGGGCGCTCGACGCCGGCGCCGACAAGCCCCTGGCGTTCCTCAACGACGCCGTCGAGGAGAACCCCGCCCTGGGCCTGCGCGGCCTGCGTGCCCTTCGTGCCAGCGAGGACATCATGCGGGAGCAGCTCACCGCCCTCGCCGAAGCCGACGCGGCCACCGACGCGGACCTCTGGGTGATGGCGCCGATGGTGTCCACCGTGGAAGAGACCGTGTATTTCACCGCCCTCGCCCACGAGCTGGGTCTGAAGACCGCCGGGGTCATGGTCGAGGTGCCGAGCGCGGCACTGCTCGCCGACCACATCCTGGCGCACGCCGACTTCGCCTCCATCGGCACCAATGACCTGACCCAGTACACGCTGGCGGCCGACCGGATGCTCGGCAGCGTCGCCGCGTTCCAGGACCCGTGGCACCCCGCGGTGCTTCGCCTGGTGGGCGAGGTCGGCGCCGCCGGCGCGAGCCTCGGCAAGCCCGTCGGTGTCTGCGGCGAGGCCGCGGCTGACCCGCTGCTGGCCGTGGTGCTCGTGGGCCTCGGCGCCACCACCCTGTCGATGTCGGCGTCGGCCCTCGCCGACGTTCGGGCCTCCCTGGCCGACTTCACACTCGAGCAGGCCCGGCACCTCGCCGACGCTGCTCTGTCCGCCGACGGCGCAGCATCCGCTCGCGCCGCGGCAACCGCAATCGCACACAGCTACACCAGCACCGCCCCCACCGGCACGGGCCCTACCGTGCTTGCAACCCCCGAGAGAGGTATACAGAAATGACAACGACGTCTGTCACCGAGAAGAAGGGCGCGAGGGTCCACGTACAGGCCTTCGGCACCTTCCTGAGCGGCATGATCATGCCCAACATCGCGGCGTTCATCGCGTGGGGCATCATCACCGCCTTCTTCATCCCCACCGGCTGGACCCCGAACGAGACCTTGGTCACGCTCGTCGACCCGATGATCTTGTACCTACTGCCGTTGCTGATCGCCAACACCGGTGGCCGGATGGTCTACGGCACCCGCGGTGGAGTGATCGCCTCGATCGCCACCATGGGTGTCATCGTGGGCAGCACGATCCCGATGTTCATCGGCGCCATGATCGTCGGCCCGCTGTCCGCATGGATTCTGATGAAGGTCGACAAGATCTGGGCCGGCAAGATCCGCCCCGGCTTCGAGATGCTGGTGGACAACTTCTCCGCTGGTATCCTCGGCTTCGCCCTGGCCCTGGGTGCGTTCTTCGGAATCGCCCCGCTGGTCACCGGCCTGAGCGCCTTCCTCGAGATGATCGTGGACTGGCTCATCGTCAACGGCCTGCTGCCGATCGCGTCGATCTTCATCGAACCGGGCAAGATCCTCTTCCTCAACAACGCCATCAACCACGGTGTGCTCACCCCCATCGGTGTGCAGCAGGTCCAGGAGTCCGGCAAGTCCATCCTGTTCCTGCTTGAGGCGAACCCCGGCCCCGGCCTGGGCATCCTGCTCGCGTTCTCGTTCTTCGGCGTCGGCCTGGCCCGCGCGAGTGCACCCGGCGCGATCATCATCCAGTTCCTCGGTGGCATCCACGAGATCTACTTCCCGTATGTGCTGATGAAGCCGATGATGGTGCTCGCCGCCATCGGTGGCGGCATGACCGGTGTTGCCGTGAACGTCGCTTTCCAGACCGGCCTCCGCGCCCCCGCCTCGCCCGGCAGCATCATCGCCGTGCTGGCGCAGACCCCGGCAACCGACTTCATCGGCGTCATCCTCTCGGTCATCGCTTCAGCCGGTGTCTCGTTCGCGATCGGTGGTGTCATCCTCCGCGCCAGCCGCAAGAAGGACCTCGCCGCTGAGAACGACAACGAACTGGCCGCCGCGATCGCCAAGACCGAAGCCAACAAGGGCAAGTCCAGCTCCATTCTGGGCAACCTCGGCGCCTCGGCCACCAGCGGCACCGCAGTGAAGAACATCGTCTTCGCCTGCGACGCCGGCATGGGCTCCAGCGCCATGGGCGCCTCGGTGCTGCGCAACAAGATCAAGAAGGCCGGCATCGAAGGGGTCACGGTGACCAACCAGGCCATCGCGAACCTCGACGGCACCGCCGACCTCGTGATCACCCACCAGGACCTGACGGACCGCGCCCGCGGCAAGAGCCCCAAGTCGGTTCACGTCTCGGTGGACAACTTCATGAACAGCCCGAAGTACGACGAGGTCGTACAGTCCCTCCAGGGCACCAACGAAGGAGTGACCAAGTAATGACCCAGAGTATTCTGGAACCGCAGAACGTGGTGGCCGCGGGTGCGGCCACCACGCGGGACGAGGCCATCCGTGAGGCCGGTGCCCTGTTGGTCGCCGCCGGAGCGGTGAAGCAGGAGTACGTCGACTCGATGTTCGAGCGCGAAAACTCGGTCTCGACCTACATGGGCAACTTCCTGGCGATCCCGCACGGCACCAACGACGCGAAGGAGTCGATCGTGCGATCGGCTCTCTCGCTGGTGCGGTACGCGGAGCCGATCGATTGGGACGGCCAGCCCGTCAAGTTTGCGGTCGGCATCGCCGGCCTGAACAACGAACACCTGGAGATCCTCTCCAAGATCGCCGTCGTCTTCTCCGACGAGGACGAAGTACAGAAATTGATCGACGCTGGTTCGCAGGACGAGATCTTCGCCCTGCTCGAGGAGGTAAACGCAGAATGAAAGCCATTCACTTCGGCGCGGGCAACATCGGCCGCGGCTTCGTAGGTCTCCTGCTCCATGAGGCCGGTTATGAGGTTGTCTTCGCCGATGTGAATGGCCCTCTCATTGAGGCGCTGCAGCAGGCGCCGTCCTACACCGTGCACGAGGCGGGGGAGACCCCCACCGACAAGGTGGTCGACAACTTCCGCGCCCTCAACAGCGCCACTTCCGAGGCCGATCTCATCAACGAGATCGCCACGGCGGATGCTGTCACCACCGCTGTGGGTCCCACCGTGCTGCGGTTCGTAGCCCCGGTCATCGCGGCGGGTCTGGCCCGCCGCGAGGCCGGGTTGCCCCCGCTGGCCGTGATGGCCTGCGAGAACGCGATCAACGCCACCGATGTGCTCGCCGAGCAGGTCTGGGCGAACGTGCCAGAGGGTGACCGCGCGGCCCTGAAAGGCCGGGTGGCCTTCGCCAACACCGCCGTGGACCGCATCGTTCCCGGCCAATCGAAGGATGCCGGCATCGACGTCACCGTCGAGGCCTTCTACGAGTGGGTCATTGAAAGCCCCGCATTCGGCTCCGCCCCGCCATCGATTCCCGGCGCCACGTTCGTGGAGGACCTCGCGCCCTACATTGAGCGCAAGCTCTTCACCGTGAACACCGGACACGCCACCGTCGCCTACCTCGGTACCCAGGCCGGCGTCTCCAAGCTCTCCGACGCGCTTCTGGTGCCGTCGGTCGCGGATGGTGCCCGCCGGGTGCTCGAAGAGACCAGCGCCCTCCTGGTGGCCAAGCACGGCCTCGACGAGGCCACCCAGCGCGCATACCGGGAGAAGATCCTCGGCCGGTTTGCGAACCCGTCGCTGCCGGACACCGTCGAACGAGTCGGCCGTCAGCCGTTGCGCAAGCTCAGCCGGCACGAACGTTTCATCGGCCCGGCCGCCGAGATCGCCGAACGGGGCACCCGCCCGGTGGCGCTGCTGGAGGCGATTGCCGCGGCCCTCCGCTTCGACGTCGCCGACGACGAGCAGAGTGTTGAGCTGCAGCGGATGCTCGCCACCGACTCCGCCGAGACCATCGTGGCGAACGTGTGCGGGCTTGAGGCCACGCATCCGCTCTACGCCGACGTGCTCGCGGTCGTGGCAGCGGCGACCAGATTATAGGGATGAATTGCCAAAGGGCAATCGCATAGCATAGGATAAATCCTTGGTGTCTAGCACTGCCTTTACTGGCGTGTCTGGAGGCCACAATCCCGCAAGACCAGCAACCAATACTTTAGCGATAGTGAGTTATGGCCAAAAAAGACGGTGTCATCGAGATCGAGGGCGCAGTAGTCGAAGCTCTTCCCAACGCGATGTTTCGCGTTGAGTTGACCAACGGCCACAAAGTTCTTGCCCACATTTCGGGCAAGATGCGTCAGCACTACATCCGCATCCTTCCTGAGGACCGTGTGATCGTGGAACTGAGCCCTTACGACCTGACCCGCGGTCGGATCGTATACCGCTACAAGTAAGCGTTGCTGTAAGTAACGGCCTGCGGCATTCCGTGGGTACGAAGACAGCGATTACAAGGACACACCCATGAAGGTCAAGCCCAGCGTCAAGAAGATCTGTGACAAGTGCAAGGTCATCCGCCGTAACGGCAACGTGATGGTCATCTGCGAGAACCCGCGTCACAAGCAGCGTCAGGGCTAGGTCTCGACACGCTCGACCAGCGATGGTCGTTCTCGAGATCCACGCACGACACAACTAAATACATAGCAGTGCCGGGAACCCTTCGGGGGGACACCATCGGTTGGAGGCCGATGCACAGGTGCTGCTACAGACCTCCACTCATCCCACAGGAGAAGCCACAATGGCACGTCTAGCCGGCGTAGACATTCCGCGCGATAAGCGCGTGGAAGTTGCACTTACTTACATTTTCGGTGTTGGCCGTACGAGGGCACTCAAGACCCTCGCCGACGTCGAGATCGATGGAAACATTCGCGTCAAGGACCTGACTGACGAGCAGCTCGTCCAGCTCCGCGACTACATCGAAGGAACCTTCAAGATCGAGGGTGACCTTCGCCGTGAGATCGCCGCTGACATCCGCCGCAAGGTCGAGATCGGTAGCTACGAAGGTATTCGTCACCGCAAGGGCCTGCCCGTTCGCGGCCAGCGCACCAAGACCAACGCTCGTACCCGCAAGGGCCCGAAGCGCACCGTAGCCGGCAAGAAGAAGGCGCGCTAGGCCTCGCCTAGCCCGTCACGCCTCTAGGATTCAGGAGAAATCATGGCAGCACCAAAGTCGGCCGTACGGAAGCCGCGTAAGAAAGAAAAGAAGAACATTGCTGTGGGCCAGGCCCACATCAAGAGCACCTTCAACAACACCATCGTCTCGATCACCGACACCACCGGTGCGGTCATCAGCTGGGCGTCCTCAGGTGGAGTTGGCTTCAAGGGTTCGCGCAAGTCGACCCCGTTCGCCGCTCAGCTGGCTGCAGAGTCTGCAGCTCGCCAGGCCCAGGAGCACGGCATGAAGAAGGTTGACGTCTTCGTCAAGGGACCGGGTTCGGGCCGCGAAACGGCTATCCGTTCGCTGCAGGCCGCTGGCCTCGAAGTTGGCTCGATCAACGACGTGACGCCCCAGGCCCACAACGGTTGCCGTCCCCCGAAGCGCCGCCGCGTTTAATTCCTTTCAGTGACTGGCGATTGGGCTTGTCTGGGTCGAAAGATCCGGGCAGGCTCACTCGCCGTTCACCGCGACAGGGCCGCTTCTCGCGGGCCCGTCGAGACTCACAATTTCACAACTCGCCACTAAGTGTCATATAGCGGACACTTCGCCGAAAGGAATCAATAGTGCTTATTGCACAGCGCCCCACGCTCACCGAAGAGAACATCTCGGAGTTCCGGTCCCGGTTCGTCATCGAACCCCTCGAGCCCGGCTTCGGCTACACCCTCGGTAACTCGATGCGCCGCACCCTGCTTTCCTCGATTCCCGGCGCTGCTGTCACCAGCATCCGCATCGATGGAGTGCTTCACGAATTCAGCACCGTTCCCGGGGTCAAGGAAGATGTCACCGAGATCATCCTGAACATCAAGGGCCTGGTCATCTCCAGCGAGCACGACGAGCCGATCACCGCGTACCTGCGCAAGCAGGGCTCCGGCCAGGTCACGGCCGCCGACATCTCGGCTCCGGCCGGCGTCGAGGTTCACAACCCCGAGCTCGTCATCGCGACCCTGAACGACAAGGCCAAGTTCGAACTCGAACTGACCATCGAGCGTGGCCGTGGTTACGTGTCGGCTACCCAGAACCGCAACGAGTACTCCGAGGCCGGCCAGATTCCGGTCGACTCGATCTACTCGCCGGTTCTCAAGGTGACCTACCGTGTCGAGGCAACTCGTGCCGGTGAGCGCACTGACTTCGACCGCCTCGTCGTTGACGTGGAGACCAAGTCGGCTATCTCGCCCCGCGACGCCATCGCATCCGCCGGTCGCACGCTGACCGAGCTGTTCGGTCTGGCCCGCGAGCTGAACACCGCTGCTGAGGGCATTGAGATCGGCCCCGCGCCGGTCGACGCCGTCCTCTCCACCGAGCTGTCCGTGCCGATCGAAGACCTCGATCTGTCCGTGCGCTCGTACAACTGCCTCAAGCGCGAAGGCATCAACAACGTCAGCGAACTGGTCGCCCTCTCGGAGACCCAGCTGATGAACATCCGCAACTTCGGTCAGAAGTCGGTGGATGAGGTCAAGGACAAGCTCGTAGAGCTCGGCCTGTCGCTGAAGGATTCTGTGCCCGGCTTTGACGGTGCGCACTTCTACAGCGGTTACGACGAAGAAACCATCTAAGGCTCGTCGTTCCTCGACGCCTTTCGACTTTGATACTGGAGATTACCGATAATGCCTAAGCCCACTAAGGGAGCCCGTCTCGGTGGCGGACCGGCGCACGAGCGCCTCATGCTCGCGAACCTGGCTGCCGCCCTGTTCACCCACAAGTCCATCAAGACGACCGAGACGCGCGCCAAGCGCCTGCGTCCGGTTGCCGAGCGCCTGGTGACTTTCGCCAAGCGTGGCGACCTGCACGCTCGTCGTCGCGTTCTCGCGACGATCGGCGACAAGACCGTCGTGCACGAGCTCTTCACCGAGATCGCGCCCCAGGTTGCGCTGCGCGATGGCGGCTACACCCGCATCACGAAGCTCGGCTTCCGCAAGGGCGACAACGCCTCCATGGTGCAGATGGAGCTCGTTCTCGAGCCCGTTTCGCCCAAGGTGAAGTCGAACAAGGCCTCCGCAGCGAAGGCGTCCGCGCCCGTCGCCGAGGAGACCCCGGTTGAGGCTGAGACCGTCGAAGCTGAGACTGTTGAAGCCGAGACCGTTGAGGCCGACGCTGCTGACGCATCCGCTGAGGAAGCCAAGTAACACCAGCTTCACTCGCTGTACCTGAAAGGGCCCGACTTCGGTCGGGCCCTTTTTGTGTGCCCGAGGATAGTGCTGGAGGCGCCCGCTTCGGCTCGATGCACCCCCTGCGGCTGGATGCGCCCGCTATAGCGGGCGCGCTCGGCCACACGAGGTGCGGTGATGGCGTGCCGGCTGGGAACGCAGGGTCGATGGCGGTGTGGTGGCTGCGCCGGAGGTACGCGGGGCAGGCGCCGCTATGCGCCTGGCGCGCCACCCGCATGGCGGCGCCTTGCCCGCACACCTCGAGAGGCCCGCTCGCATGCCTCGAGCGGCCCCGCCCGCATGCCTCGAGGTGCGTCGCCCACATGCCTCGAGGTGCGTCGCCCACATGCGTCGGATGCCCGGTCGCCGCATCCGTCGCACGGCCCAGGGGCTGCGGCGGGTGGGTCAGCGCACGCGGAAGGCCTGCAGGGTGTCGGCGCCGGGCGCGCGGCTCGGTGTGGCACCGGGCAGCCGTTCGAGGGCGACCGCCACCGAGTCGGCGTAGATCGCCCCGCCGGTGGGGCCGGGGTGGATGCCGTCATCGGCGAGCACGTCGACGTGCGGGGCGATCGCGGCGCTCCAGTCGGCCAGGACCACTTGGCTGCGGCGCGCCGAGAACTCCGCCAGCTCCGTGTTGACCCCCGCGGTCCAGTCCCGGTCCGCGAACGCGTTCACCACGATCAGTTCCCGGGAGGGACCGATCACCCGCATGACGGCGGCGAGGTCGGCTTGGTCGACGGGACCGTTCGTGCCCAGGCCCAGCAGAACCACGGGGCGCAGGGTGCCCGCGGCACGTTGTGCGGCCAGGATTTCCGGGGCGGCGTCCATGCCGCGGGACACGGCGGCGTCGATCGTGATGCCGGGGAACTCGGCCTGCAACTCGGCCGCGGAGGCGAGCATCACGGAGTCCCCGACAGCGGTGATGTTGGACCCCCTGGTGGTTTCCGTGACCACACCTGCGGCCTGGGCGGCGGCATCCTTGGCGGCTTGTGCCTGTGCCGCCTGAGCGGCCTGGGCCAGCGCCTGCTGGCCGCGGAGCACCTCCGCCTGGGCCGTCGTGACGGTGGGCGCCGTGACCACGGATGCGCCGGTGCCCACCAGCAACATCAGCACGACGGCCGCGGCGAGAACGAGTGCCGCACGGGAGCGGTAGCGGCGGCGGGTGCCCGGCGCAGACGCCCGCATGACCGTGGCGCGCAGCTGCCCGACCGCGCCACGGAGGCCCTGCCGGCGGATCGGCATCTCGAGCCACCGGTACGAGGTCGCAGCGGCCGCCACGGCCAGCACCAGGGTGAGCAATCCGGTCGCCGCGACACTCGCCGGGCCGCGGCCGAACGGCGCAACGAGCTGCACCAGCACCAGCAGCGGCCAGTGCCAGAGGTACAGGCCGTAGGAGCGTTCGCCGAGGTAGCGCAGCGGAGCGGTGTCGAGCATCCGCCCGAACCGGTCGCCGGCCACGCCCGCCCAGATCGCCACGGCGGTGAGTGCGCTCACCAGCAGGAGGCCGCCGCGGTAGGTGGCGGCGGCGTCAGCCGGCAGCCAGATCGCGGCGGCGATCAGGCCGGCCACTGCTGCCGCGCCCCACCAGGGCCGCATCATGGTGAGGGCCCGGCGCGCGGCCGGGGCCGCCACCGTGCCGCCCGCAGCCACGGGCCCGAGCGGACGCAGTAGCAGGGACAGTCCGGCGCCGATCAGCAGGCCGAAACTGTGGGTGTCCGAGCCGTAGTACACCCGGGTGGGGTCGCTGCCCGGGGAGAAGCCGACGCCCATCCACACTGCCGACGCGAGGGCGAGCGCCACGACGAGGGCCAGGCGCAGGCCCGGCCGGCGGACCCTAAGCAGCAGGAGGAGCAGCAGCGGCCAGAGCAGGTAGAACTGTTCCTCCACGGCCAGCGACCAGAGGTTGCGGAGCAGCTCGGGCTGGCCGGAGCCGAAGTAGCTGGTGTTCGTGGCCATCGACACCCAGTTGTAGCTGAACGTCGCGGCGCCCAGCAGCTTCCAGCCCAGGCCCACGAGCACATCGCCGCCGAGCAACCAGGCCGCCGTGCAGGCCACGAGCACCACCGGCACCAGTGCCGGCACCAGGCGGCGGGCCCGACGCAGCCAGAACCGCCGCGGCGAGAACCGGCCAGTGCGGTCGTGTTCGGCCACGATGAGGCCGGTGATCAGGAAACCGCTGATCACGAAGAAGATGTCGACGCCGATAAAACCGCCCTGCAACACCGGCGGAAACAGGTGGTAGACAACGACGAGGATGACGGCGATGCCCCGGAGACCGTCGAGGCCGCTGAGCCGGCGGCCGGCCGGAACGTCCGGGTGGCGAACGGCGACAGCTGTGGCGGGGGAGCGGGGCGCGGTGCGAAGGAGACTGGTCATAACTGTGCGGCCTGAGACGGGCCCGTCCAACGATAACCCGGCCCGGCCTCTACACTGACCTCTGTGAGTTTTCCCGAGCCCGTCGACGGCGCCTTTCCGCTGGTGCTGGCCGAGCTCAACCCGGATGGCGCCCTGGCGGCACCGTCCGATTCGATGCCGCCAGCAGGCTCCAAACGCATCCGCCTCGACGTGGGCTACGACGGAACCGACTTCTTCGGCTGGGCCAGCCAGCCCGGGTACCGCACCGTGCAGGGCCAGATCGAGGAGGGCCTCGGCGCCATCCTCAAGCGCCACCAGCCCACCCCCACCCTCGTGGTCGCCGGGCGCACGGACTCCGGTGTGCACGCGCTGGGCCAGGTGGCCCACTTCGATCTCAACCCCGACCAGGTCAACGCCCTCGTGCGGGTCAAACGGGGCAAGGCCGCACCCACGTACCCCAACGAGCTGGCCACGATGGTGCAGCGTCGCCTCGGCGGCATCCTGGTCACCCAGCCCGAAATCGTGATCCACCGCGCCAGCCTGGCCCCGGCCGGTTTCGACGCCCGCTTCTCCGCACTGTGGCGCCGCTACGAGTACCGCATCTCCGACACCGGCGCTCTGCGCGACCCGTTGCAGCGGCTGCGCACCACCTGGCACGGCTTCGCGCTCGACCTCGCCTCGATGCAGGAGGCCGCGGCCACCCTGATCGGGCTGCACGACTTCGCGACCTATTGCAAACCGCGGCCCGGAGCCACCACCATCCGTACCCTGCAGTCCTTCGAGTGGCGGCGGGACCCCGACGGGGTGCTCGTGGCCACCCTGCAGGCGGATGCGTTCTGCCATTCGATGGTGCGCGCCCTGGTGGGCGCCTGCGTGTCGGTGGGGGAGGGCAAGCTGGTGGGAACCCGACTCGTGGACCTGCGCATCGAGCGGGCCCGCACCAGCGAGTTCAAGGTGATGCAGGCGCATGGCCTGACCCTGATGGAGGTGGGCTACCCCGAGGACGCGGGGATGGCCATCCGTGCGGCGCAGACGCGTGCCCGTCGGGAGCTGCCCGAAGACGAGTGAGCTAGCACGCCCGGTTTACCGGCCCGAGTTGTGCCGGGGCGTGTCGTGAACTAGTGTTGTTCCTTGGTGTCTTAGGCGTTGCAGCCAGGCACACGAACGTGAGCCCTCCATCGATCGTGTTCTCTTCGAGAACACACCCGGAGCGGGATTCACGAACACCTCCGTTCGAAAACAAGAAAGCAGCACAACAGTGACGCGCACTTACACCCCCAAGGCAAGCGAACTCCAGCACGACTGGGTCGTTATTGATGCCACCGACATCGTTCTGGGTCGGCTCGCCAGCCACGCCGCGATTCTTCTTCGCGGCAAGCACAAGGCGACCTTCTCCCCCCACATGGATGGTGGCGACTTCGTCATCATCATCAACGCCGAGAAGATTGCCCTGACCGGCAAGAAGCTCGACCTCAAGATGGCGTACCGCCACTCCGGTTACCCGGGCGGCCTCACGGCCACGAACTACTCGGAGATGCTCGAGAAGCACCCCACCCGTGCGGTAGAAAAGGCGATTCGCGGCATGCTGCCGAAGAACTCGCTCGGCCGTGCACAGCTGCTGAAGCTCAAGGTCTACGCAGGCCCCGAGCACCCGCACGCTGCGCAGCAGCCCAAGCCGTACACCCTCAGCCAGGTCGCTCAGTAGCGTCGGCCCCAGACTTCTCGATATCTAAGAAAAAAGGATTCACACCATCGTGGCGAAGATCGCAGACCAGATTGACGCAACTCCCGAGAGCTACTCCACCGAGACTCCCGCTGAAGTTGCAACCAAGGCGCCCCGCGCCGTCCTCAACGTTCCCGGCGCAGCCGTGGGTCGTCGCAAGCAGGCCATCGCCCGCGTGCGCATCGTCCCCGGCGCCGGCAAGATTGTCGTCAACGGGCGCGAGCTCGACGACTACTTCCCGAACAAGCTGCACCAGCAGCTGATCAACGACCCGTTCAAGGTCCTCGACCTCATCGGCAGCTACGACGTCATCGCCCGCATCACCGGTGGTGGCCCGTCCGGCCAGGCTGGCGCGCTGCGCCTCGGCATCGCCCGCTCGCTGAACCAGATCGACGAAGAGAACAACCGCGCCATCCTCAAGAAGGCCGGCTTCCTCAACCGTGACGCTCGCGTCAAGGAGCGCAAGAAGGCCGGACTCAAGAAGGCCCGTAAGGCGCCGCAGTTCTCGAAGCGCTAACCCGTTAGTCGAGTACACACTCATATGGCTCGACTTTTCGGCACGGACGGCGTCCGGGGCCTGGCTAACCGTGATCTCACGGCTGGCCTGGCCCTGGGCCTCGCCCAGGCGAGCGCCGTTGTGCTCACCAGTGGCCGCCGCGCAGAGGAACGACGTGCCCAAGGCCGTCGTCCCGTCGCCGTGGTCGCCCGCGACCCCCGCATTTCCGGTGAATTCATCACCTCCGCCGTTGCAGCAGGCTTGGCCAGCTCCGGCGTAGACGTGCTGGATGCCGGCGTCATCCCGACGCCCGCCGCCGCCTTCCTCATCGCCGACATCGGCGCAGACTTCGGCGTGATGATCTCCGCCTCGCACAACCCGGCGCCCGACAACGGCATCAAATTCTTCAACTTCGGCGGCACCAAACTTCCCGATGACGTCGAAGACCGCATCGAAGCGGTGCTCGACGCGGGCGATCAGCTCCTCACCCCGATTGCCGGTGACGTCGGACGCATCCGTCGCTTCGCCGACGCCGAGGACCGTTACGTCGTGCACCTGCTCGGCACCCTGCCGCACCGGCTCGAAGGCATTCACGTGGTGCTCGACTGCGCCCACGGCGCGGCCGCCGGCGTGTCCCCGCAGGTCTTCACGGATGCCGGTGCCCGGGTCACCGTGATCGGCGCCGACCCCGACGGCCTCAACATCAACGACGGCGTGGGCTCCACCCACCTGGACAACCTCGCCAGAGCGGTGCTCGAGCACGGCGCAGACGTGGGCATCGCCCACGATGGTGACGCCGACCGCTGCCTGGCCGTCGACCGCGACGGCAACATCGTCGACGGCGACCAGATCATGGCGATCCTGGCCGTGTCGATGGCCGAACGCGGCGTGCTCAAGGACCGCACCCTCGTGGCGACGGTCATGAGCAACCTGGGCCTGAAGAAGGCCATGGCCGCCAACGGCATCAACATGATCGAGTCCAAGGTGGGCGACCGGTACGTGCTCGAGGAGCTCGACGCGCACGGGCTGTCGCTCGGCGGCGAGCAGAGCGGTCACGTCATCATGACCAAGTTCGCCACCACCGGCGACGGCATCCTCACCGGTCTGCACATCGTGGCCGAAATGGCCCGCACCGGAAAAACCCTCGCCGAGCTGGCCAGCGTGATGAAGGTGTTCCCGCAGATCCTCGTGAACGTTCGCGGCGTCGACCACCACGCCCTCGCCGGCGACGAGGTCATCGCGCAGGCCGTGCGCGACGCGGAAACCGAACTCGGCGACACCGGCCGGGTGCTCCTGCGCCCCTCCGGCACCGAGCCCATGGTGCGGGTCATGGTGGAAGCCGCCGACCAGCCCACCGCCGACCGTCTGGCGCACGCCCTGGCCGACGTCGTGCAGTCCCGCCTGGCGCTGCAGCCCAGCTAGTACCGCCTGTCCCGACTCTCCCGGTCGGTATCCGCATTTCGCACCCACGGCCATCCGTCGTGGCCCGTCTTGCGTCTCGCGGCACGGGTCGTGTGTCGTGGCACAGGATAAAACACGTGCCGCGAACACTAGTGCGTGCCGTGAGAACTACCGCGTGCCGCGGCGAAGGTTCGAACAGGTACCACGAAGTACAAAGTGCCGCAGGAAGCGAACGAAGCGCGGCCCAGGTAGCCGGCCCTGGGCGGTGCCCGGCCGAGGCCCGGTGGCGCTCACCATGCTCCCGCCGTTCGGATCGGTCGCGTGGCTTCGGTCGTCCGTGCGTGGTCAACTGTTCCCCGTCCGGTCAATTGCGTCCGGCACACCGGCCGCAATTGTCCGTTGTGGCAACAGCTCCTGCCGCATTCCGGGCCTAGCCGGGAGCGGCGATCAGGTAGCGCACGTGACGGAGCAGGGGCGAGTCCTCGGGTAGCCGCGGGTGATCGAACTCACCTGCGATGTGCATGCCGAGCCGTTCCATCACCTTGCGCGAACGGATGTTGATGCCCGCCGTGATCGAGTTCACCTCCGCCAGGCCGAGGGTCTCGAAGCCGAACTGCAGGGCGGCCGTCGCCGCCTCCGTCGCGAGACCCTGACCCCAGGCGGATCGGGCCAGCCGCCAGCCCACCTCCACGCCGCCGGAACCCGGGACGCCCTCGAGCATCGGCGCGAGGCCGGTGAAGCCGATGAACTCGCCGGTGTCCAGGCGTTCCAGCGCCCATAGCCCGCAGCCGTGCAGGTCGAACATTGCGTCCGCCCGGCCGGCGAGGGCATCACTTTCGGCACGTCTCAGTGGAGCGGGGAAGTAGCGCATCACCTCCGCATCCGCCGTGAGCCGGGCGAACGGCTCGAGGTCGGTCTCGCGCCAGCGCCGCAGCAGAAGCCGGTCGGTGCGCACGTCGAGGTCCATCGTTCCACCGTAGCCGTGCCGCTGCCGCCCGCCGCATCCCAGCCGCGCCGTAACTGTTGCCCATCCGGACTTCTGCGTCCGGCACGCGGGACGCACCTGTCCGCTGCGGCAACAGTTCGGGCGGATGCGTGCCGACCAGGGCCCAACCCGGGCTCAAACCGGGGGAGGCGCGGGCTCGCGGACACCCCGCGGCCGCGCCCACGTCGTCGCCGCGGCGGCGCCCACGCGCCGACGCCGCCGCGAATGAGCGGTCGGCGGCCTCCCGGACACAACTGTTGCCGATGCGGACTTTCGCGCCGGGTGTGCCGGGACCATTTGTCCGGACGGGGCCCAGTTGCCGGTTGGGCCGGCTGCCGAGCGCGACGGGCGCGGGGCTACGGGCAGCCGAGCACAATCAGCGCGACGCCACGGGCGGCCGAGCGCATGGGCGACAACGCCCCATGGCCGCCTACCGCGACGGCTCAGACCTTGCGGAGCAGCACCTTGTCGACGGTGTGGTCGGAGTCCTTGCGCAGCACCAGGGTGGCGCGGGAGCGGGTGGGGCGGATGTTCTGCAGCAGGTTGGGTTCGTTGATGCTGCCCCAGATGGTGCGGGCGCGGGCCCGGGCCTCGTCCTCGCTGAGGGAGGCGAACCTGTGGAAGAACGACTTGGGGTTCGTGAACGCGCCGCGCTGGAGCCGCAGGAACCGCTCCTCGTACCACCGGGAGATGTCGGAGGTGCGGGCATCCACGTAGATGGTGAAGTCGAATAGGTCGCTCACCGCGAGCCCGTGGCCCGGGGCGGGCGGCTGCAACACGTTCAGGCCCTCGACGATGAGGATGTCGGGCTGACGCACGACGACCTGCGCATCGGGCACGATGTCGTAGTTCAGGTGCGAGTAGAAAGGGGCGCGCACCTCGGCGGCGCCGCTCTTGATGGCGCTGACGAAACGCAGCAGCGTGCGCCGGTCGTACGACTCCGGGAAGCCCTTGCGTTCCATCAGGCCGCGACGGGCCAGTTCGGCGTTGGGGAAGAGGAACCCGTCAGTGGTGACCAGTTCCACCCGGGGGGTGTCTTCCCAGCGGGCCAGGAGCTCCCGCAGCAGCCGGGCGATGGTGGACTTGCCCACGGCGACGGACCCGGCCACGCCGATCACGAACGGGGTGCGCTGGGCGCGTTCCCCGAGGAAGTCGCTGGTGTCGCGGTGCAGCTTGCGGGCTCCCGCGGCGTAGAGGTTGAGCAGCCGGCTCAACGGCAGGTAGACATCCGACACCTCGTTGATGTCGAGCGGTTCGCCCAGGCCGCGCAGCTGCACGACCTCGGTTTCCCGCAACGGCAACCGGGTCGAGGGTGCGAGGGATGCCCACACAGCACGGTCGAGCTCCACAAAGGGGGTGCTGTGACCGTTATTACTGGGGCTCACCACCGGCTCGGACATCGAGACCAAGCATAGTGCGACTAAAATCAGGGCTATGTGCGGAATCGTAGGATATGTCGGAGACAACAAAAGCGTCGAGGTCCTCATGGGAGGTCTCCGTCGACTCGAGTACCGGGGGTATGACTCCGCGGGGATAGCGGTGATCGACGACGCGGGAGTGCTCAACACCGCGAAGCGCGCCGGCAAGCTCGCCGTGCTCGCCGCCGAGCTCGAGGCGCACCCGATCAACAACGGGCGCACCGGAATCGGGCACACCCGGTGGGCCACCCACGGTGGTCCGACCGACCAGAACGCGCACCCGCACCTGGGTGACGACGGCAAGCTCGCCCTCATCCACAACGGCATCATCGAGAACTTCTCGCCGCTCAAGGACGAACTCCTCGCCGAGGGTTACGTCTTCGAAAGCGAAACCGACACCGAGGTGGCCGCCGTGCTGCTCGGCCGCGAATACCGCCGCCTGGGTGACCTGGGCGAAGCGTTCCGCACCGTCGTCGCGCGCCTGGACGGCGCGTTCACGCTGCTGGCCGTGCACCAGGACCAGCCCGGCGTCGTGGTCGGCGCCCGCCGCAACTCGCCGCTGGTGATCGGCCTGGGCGACGGCGAGAACTTCCTCGGCTCCGACGTCGCCGCGTTCGTGGAGTACACCCGTCGTGCCGTCGCGATCGGCCAGGACCAGATCGTGACCATCACCCCCGACCTCGTCACCGTCACCGACTTCTTCGGCGCCCCCGTCGAGGTCGAAGAATTCGACATCGCCTGGGACGCCTCCGCCAGTGAAAAGGGCGGCTGGTCCAGTTTCATGGCCAAGGAGATCTCCGAGCAGCCGGATGCCGTCACCAACACCCTGCGCGGCCGCATCCACGACGGCCAGGCCGTGGTGCCCGAGCTCGAGGCCTTCGGCGATGACGTGCTCGCCGGCATCCGCCGCATCGTGATTGTGGCCTGCGGCACGGCCGCGTACGCCGGCCAGACCGCCAAGTACGCCATCGAGAAGTGGGCGCAGGTGCCGGTGGATGTCGAACTCAGCCACGAGTTCCGCTACCGCGACCCGGTGCTCACCCCGGACACCCTGGTGATCTCGATCAGCCAGTCCGGCGAGACCATGGACACCCTGATGGCCGTGAAGTACGCCCGCGAGGCCGGCGCCAAGGCCATCTCGATCTGCAACACCCAGGGCGCCACGATTCCCCGCGAATCCGACGCCGTGATCTACACGCACGCCGGACCCGAGGTCGCCGTCGCGTCGACGAAGGGGTTCACCGGCCAGATCGCCGCGCTGTACCTCTTCGCGCTGCACCTGGCCCGGGTGCGCAACACCATGTCCCTGGAGGAGCTGGCCGCGCAGGTCGTCGAGCTGCAGGCCATCCCGGAGAAGATCGCCACCACCCTGTTGCAGGAAGACGCCGTGCGTCAGCTCGCCGTGTGGATGACCGACTCGCGCGCCGTGCTCTTCCTCGGTCGCCACGTGGGCTTCCCGATCGCGCTCGAGGGTGCGCTCAAGCTCAAGGAGCTCGCCTACATCCACGCCGAGGGCTTCGCCGCCGGTGAGCTCAAGCACGGCCCGATCGCGCTGATCGAGCCCGGCCAGCCGGTCTTCGTCGTGGTGCCGAGCCCCCGCGGGTCCGCGCACCTGCACCCCAAGGTGGTCTCCAACATCCAGGAGATCCGCGCTCGCGGCGCCCGGATCATCGCGATCGCCGAGCAGGGTGACGCCGCGGTGCTGCCGTTCGCCGACACCGTGTTCCACATCCCGCTCGCCGGCCCGCTGTTCGAGCCGCTGCTCGCCGTGGTGCCGCTGCAGATGTTCGCCATCGAGCTGGCCACCGCCAAGGGCCTCGACGTCGACCAGCCGCGCAACCTGGCGAAGTCGGTCACGGTCGAATAAGGCCGGTCGAGTAAGCCGGCCGAATAGGCCACGGATGCCCAGGGCTCGCCGCGTCATCGCCTCGCGATGGCACCGGGTCCTGGGCATTTCGCTGAGAACAGCACACGAGGATTGAGCAGAGCATGATCAAGGGCATCGGCGTCGACATCGTCGACCTGGCACGCTTCGACCGGCAGGTGGCCCGCACGCCCGGGCTGGTGCCGAGGCTGTTCGCGCCGGCCGAGCGCACCCTGCCGACGCACTCGCTGGCCGCCCGGTTCGCCGCCAAGGAAGCTCTGATCAAGGCCCTCGGCGACAGTGTGGGCGCCAGCTGGCAGGAGATGGAAGTGGTCTCCGACCCGCACGGCAACCCGTCCTTCGCGCTGACCGGAGCGGTGCAGGCCGCCTTCACCGCCCGCGGCATCACGAGCGCGCACCTGAGCCTGACCCACGACGCCGGGGTGGCCTGCGCGTTCGTGGTCCTGGAGGGGAACTCATGACCGACTTCCGTGAGGCCGTCATCGATCTCGGTGCCGTGCAGGCCAACGTGGAACACCTGCGCAGCCTGATCGGCACCCGGCACACCATGGCCGTGGTCAAGGCCAACGGCTACGGTCACGGCGCCGTGCCGGTGGCCCGCGCCGCCCTTGCCGGCGGCGCCGACTGGCTCGGTGTCGCCGACATCGACGAGGCCCTCGCCCTCCGCGCCGCCGGCATCGACGCCCCGCTGCTGGCCTGGCTGCACGGTCCGGATGCCGACTTCGCCGCCGCCATCGCCGCGGACATCGACCTCGGACTGTCGTCGGCGGCGCAGGTGCGCCAGGTCGCGGCGGCCGCCAACGCACTGGGCCGGCCCGCATCCGTGCAGATCAAACTCGAGACCGGCCTCAACCGCAACGGCGTCGACGAATCGGACTGGGCCGAGGTGCTGGGCCTCGCTGCCGCGTTCGAGCGCGTCGACCGGCTGCGGGTGCGCGGCCTGTTCAGCCACCTGGCCAACACCTCACCCGACGACGACCTCGCCGCCATCGCCAGCTTCGGCCGCGGGCTGGAGGCCGCCACCGCCGCCGGACTCACCATCGACCTCGCCCATCTGGCGTCCACGGCCGCCGCCCTGCGCCTGCCCGCCGCCCGCTACTCGATGGTGCGGTTGGGCATCGGTATTTACGGGCAGTCGCCCTTCGCCGACGCGGATGCCGCCGACCTCGGCCTGACCGCGGCCATGACTCTGCGCGGCCGGGTCGCCGCCGTGCGCCGGGTCGCCGCCGGCGCGGGCGTCTCCTATGACTACCTGTGGCGCGCCACCGCCGACACCACCCTCGCCCTGGTGCCGCTGGGTTATGCCGACGGGGTACCCCGGCAGGCCATGAACGCCGCCAGGGTGGCCATCAACGGAACCCAGTACCCCGTGGTGGGCCGCGTCGCGATGGACCAGTTCCTGGTAGACGTGGGCACCGACCCTGTCGCCGTCGGCGACGTGGTGGTGCTGTTCGGCGACGCCGCGGCCGGGGTGCCCACCGCCGCCGAGTGGGGCGCCGCCGCGGGAACCATCAACTACGACATCGTCACCCGGGTGGGCGCACGGGTGCCGCGTCGGTATGTGGGATCTGGGTCCCTGACCGACGCCGACAGCACCGAAACCACGAGGTCGTAGCCCGATGCGCCGCACCATCGCCGACCCCGAAACCATGCACGCCTTCGGCCTGGAAATGGCCGGGCTGCTGCGCGCCGGCGACCTGATGGTGCTCACCGGCCCGCTCGGCGCCGGTAAGACCACCTTCACCCGCGGCCTCGGCGAGGGCTTGCGCGTGCGCGGCGCGGTCACCAGCCCCACCTTCGTGCTCGCCCGCACGCATCCGAGCACGATCGGCGGACCGCCGCTGGTGCACGTGGATGCCTACAGGTTGAGCAGCGCGATGGAGCTGGACGACCTCGACATCGACTTCGCCCGCTCGATCGTGGTGGTGGAGTGGGGCCGCGGCCTGCTCGAGGGGATCACCGAATCGTGGCTGGACATGGAGATCGAGCGTCCGCTCGGCGCCTCGCAGGCCGACCCGGACGCCGACGTCGACGATGCCGTCGCCCTGGACCTGCCGGAACCTCGCACCGTCACGGTGACCGGCCACGGACCGCGCTGGCAGGACGGCCTCGGCTTCCGCAGCGACCCGGCCGGCCCGGATGAGCCGGTGCACGCATGACCGCCGCCCGGCCGACCGGCGCCTGGTACTGGAGCGCCCTCGTGCTCACCGGCGTCATCGGTGGACTGCTCTCCGGATTGTTCGGTGTCGGCGGCGGCATCGTGATGGTGCCCCTGCTCATCTCGCTGGTGCGCATGGACCAGCGCCGGGCGGCCACCACGTCGCTGGCCGCGATCGTGCCCACCTCCATCGTGGGGTCGCTCACCTACCAGGCCAACGGCCACATCGACCTGATCGCCGGCGCGATCATCGCCGCCGGCGCCGTGGTCGGCGCCCTGATCGGCAGCAACCTGCTGCAGCGCATCCCGCTGTTCTGGCTGCGCTGGCTCTTCATCGCGCTGCTCATCGTGGTGGCCGCGCGCATGCTTGTCGTGGAGCCAGAACGCGGAGCCGCCCTCGAGCTGAGCTGGGTCGTGGTGCTGGGCTACCTCGCTCTGGGGCTGACGATGGGCATCGCATCCGGTCTGTTCGGCATCGGCGGGGGAGTGATCGCGGTGCCGGCCCTCGTGGCGGTGTTCGGCGTGAGCGACCTCATCGCCAAGGGCACCTCGTTGCTGGTGTTGGTGCCCACGAGCCTCGTCGGCACCATCGCCAACCTGCGCGCCGGGCTCGTCGATCTGCCCGCCGGCCTCGTGGTCGGCGCCGCTGCCACCGTCGCGGCGGTGCCCGGGGTGGCCCTGGCCGTGCTGATCCCGCCGCGCCTGTCGAGCATCCTGTTCGCCGTGCTGCTGATTCTCGCCGCCGGGCAGCTCACGGTGAAAGCCCTCCGCACCAAGCGCGCCTGACGCCCACCCGCCCCGCGTCTGCCGCGCCCAACTGTTGCCCGTGCGGACAAATGGTCCCGGTGTGCCGGACGCAAATGTCCGATTCGGCAACAGTTGCCCGGGAACGAGCCGGCGAGGCACCCGGCGGGCGGAGGCGCCCGGGCCGCATAGGCTGGACGGGTGCTCCTCGCCATCGATACCTCCGCCGGCACCAGCGTCGCCGTCGTCGACCTGACCCAAGGCGTGATCGCCGAACGCGGCGTCCCCGACACCATGCGGCACGCCGAGGTGGTCGGCCGCCTCATCCAGGAGTGCCTCACCGAGGCCGCCATCCCCGTCTCGGCGCTCTCCGGCGTCGTCGGCGGCATGGGTCCCGGACCGTTCACCGGCCTCCGCGTCGGCATCGCCGCCGCCCGGGTCTTCGCGCTGGGCATCGGGCGCCCTCTCGTTCCCGTGGTCAGCCACGACGCCATCGCCTACGGCCACTACCGCACCGGCCACACCGGGCCGCTGCTCGTGGTCACCGACGCCCGGCGCCGCGAGGTCTACTGGTCCGCGTACAGCGGGGCGGATGCCGAGCACCTCCCGGTGCGTCTCGGCGCCCCGGCCCTGGCCAAACCGGCCGAGCTGCTCGAGGCCGACTTCGTGCACGCGGGCCTGCCCCGCCTCGACGCCGCCACCATCTCGGCCGGCGACCTCGGGATGGTCGCCGAACTCGCCTTCGCGGCCGGCCGACCGTTTGCCGCCGACGAGGCGCTCTACCTGCGCTCACCCGATGTGACGGTGTCCAAAAACGGTCCCAAGCGGGTGAGCTGATGACCTGGCAGCTGCGCCGCGCCCAGCCCGCCGACGTCGAGGCGATCATGGCCCTGGAGACGCACATCTTCGAAAACGACGCCTGGTCCACCGAGATGATGGCTCGGGATGTCGCCGACCCGGGCTGCTACTACCTGGTCGCCTTCCCGCCGGACTCGCCGGAGCACATCGTCGCGTATGCCGGACTGCAGGCGGCGTTGCGCTCGCCGGAGAGCGACATCCAGACCATCGCCGTGGCCGAAGAGGCCCGCGGCCGCGGGCTCGGCCGGGTGCTCATGCTCAGCCTGATCACCGAGGCCCGCAAGCGGGGCGCCCGCGAAACCTTCCTCGAGGTGCGCGCCGACAACCCCGGCGCCCAGCACCTGTACCGCTCGCTCGGCTTCGAAGACCTCGGCGTTCGCCGGGGCTACTACCAACCAGACAACGTGGATGCGATCGTGATGCGCCTGCCCATTCCGCCCGCCGAGATGCAGTTCACGGATGCCGCCGCCGCGCCGCCCGCCGCCGACCCGGCCGCACCCGCTGCCGACCCGGCCGCACCCGCTGCCGACCCGGCCGCAC